>NZ_CP011041.1:300000-600000 GCF_002310835.1 Pseudoalteromonas tetraodonis
TGGGGCAATGTATTGATCAATCACACCCGCGAGCACATCACCACGGATAGCGGTAATCGTTTCTGAAATATCACCTTCTTCAAGCAATTCGTTACGTTGAGAATAAACAACACGACGTTGATCGTTTGCTACATCATCGTACTCAAGTAGCTGTTTACGCACATCAAAGTTACGTGCTTCTACTTTACGCTGGGCGTTTTCGATTGCGCGGTTTACCCATGGATGTTCAATGGCTTCACCACGTTGCATACCTAGTTTACGCATCATGTTAGTCATGCGCTCACCGGCAAAAATACGCATTAACGCATCATCCATCGATAGGTAGAAACGGCTTGAACCGGCATCACCTTGACGGCCAGAACGACCACGTAACTGGTTATCAATACGACGTGATTCATGACGCTCAGTACCAATAATGTGTAAGCCGCCAGCATCAATTACCGCATCATGGCGAATTTTCCATGCTGCTTTTATTTCAGCAATTTGTTCGTCAGTTGGGTTCTCAAGTTTTTCAACTTCGCTGTTCCAATTACCACCAAGTACAATATCGGTACCACGACCGGCCATGTTGGTGGCAATGGTGACTGTGCCTGGTAAGCCCGCATCAGAAACAATGTCTGCTTCTTGTGCGTGGAATTTAGCATTAAGTACGTTGTGCTTAATTTTTTCTTTGCGTAAAAACTGCGATAAGTACTCAGAGCTTTCAATTGAGATAGTACCTACAAGTACCGGCTGACCACGTTCTTGACAGTCTTTAATGTCTGCTAAAATCGCTTCGTACTTTTCTTCTTGAGTTAAGTAAACTAAATCAGCGCGATCATCGCGGATCATTGGTTTATTGGTTGGCATAACCACAGTGTCTAAACCGTAGATAGACTGAAACTCAAACGCTTCTGTGTCGGCTGTGCCTGTCATACCTGCTAGCGTTTCGTACAAGCGGAAGTAATTTTGGAACGTAATAGAGGCTAATGTTTGGTTCTCGTTTTGAATTTTCACACCTTCTTTTGCCTCTACAGCTTGGTGTAAACCTTCTGACCAACGACGTCCTTCCATAGAGCGACCTGTGTGCTCATCAATAATGATGACTTCGTTTTCTTTAATAACGTAGTCAACATCTTTTTGATAAAGCTTGTGCGCACGAAGAGCTGCATAAACATGGCTAAGTAGGGTAATGCTCGCTGCTGAATATAGTGAGTCACCTTCTTCAATTAGGCCGCGCTCGGTAAGTAACTCTTCAACTTTTATTTGCCCACGCTCAGTAAGATGAACTTGCTTAGATTTTTCATCGATGGTGAAATCGCCATCACCTTCAATTCCTTCCTCGTCTTCTTTTTCTTGTAATTCAAGTAGAGGAACGATGGTATTTATTTCAGTGTATAGCTCAGAGCTATCTTCAGCGGGACCAGAAATAATCAGTGGCGTACGTGCTTCATCAATAAGGATTGAATCCACTTCATCCACTACAGCATAAAATAATGGGCGTTGTACGCGCTCATCAATACTAAATGCCATGTTGTCACGCAGGTAATCAAAACCAAATTCGTTATTGGTACCGTAAGTGATGTCAGCTGCATAAGCTTGTTTTTTCTGTTGTGGCATCATGCCCGGAACATTACAGCCTACGGTTAACCCTAAAAATTCAAATAATGGGCGATTGGTTTCAGCATCACGTTTGGCCAAGTAGTCATTCACGGTAATGACATGAACACCTTTACCTGTTAGACCATTTAAATAAGCCGGCAGTGTCGCTGTGAGTGTTTTACCTTCACCGGTACGCATTTCTGCGATACGACCTTGGTGTAAAACCATACCACCTAATAACTGCACGTCGAAATGACGCATACCGTTTACACGTTTTGATGCTTCACGTACCACTGCAAATGCTTCTGGTAGAATATCGCCTAAGCTTTGTCCGTTATCGTAACGCTCTCTAAACTCGGCTGTTTTAGCTTTTAAATCTTCATCTGAAAGCGCTTCTAGCTGCGTTTCAAGTGCATTGATCAGTGCGACCGTCTTTCTTAGGTTTTTAATAGTGCGGTCATTGCGACTACCAAAAATCTTGGTAAATAAATTAGATATCATGATAAAACCGTTACAATGTGTTTTTTTGCTAGCCGTGCATCGGCTAACCCATTTTTTACAATTGATAATTAATGTATTCTTTAAATTAACCTTTAGGACACATTAATTAGCAATTTTGTATTAAGCTGCTTAAAAAGCACTGTTTATTACCTGCGCTACTATACCAGACTCTGCTAAACATCAAACTACCTCAATAAAAAGATCTTCATTTAAAACAGAAAAATGAGATCTCGCTCATAAAAATAGCGTTATGTAACGAAACTTGATTAAAACTGCAGATAAACAGACCCTAAAGATATGGTGCTGAATAAATTAAAAACAAGAGCAAAGCGCTTAAATTTCACCCTTAAACACCTTGTTAGCAGCCATCGTTTTTTAAAGCTTAAATTGAGCAATCGTTTTATATATTACTCTCGATAAGTCACTTAAGTCATACGCTTTATCTGCAGGTATGTAATGAATGGTTGCGGTATCATTAAAGAGATTACTAATTGCAAAAAAAGCGTGTGTTAATATCTTCTGCAACCAGCGTTTGCTAATATTATTTTTAGTCGCATAAAGTTAATTATATTTTTTATCGCTATAAAACGCGTTGATTGAGTTTTAATAAGGGTAAATAAAGTGCAAACCAACAAAGATAATTTAGTCGTTCTTGGCGCTGGCTGGCTTGGCCAAGCCTTATGTATTGATGCACAAAAACAAGGTTGGCAAGTGCAAGGAACTCATCGTAGTGACACTCATCAATTTGATTTTGAACGTCAGTTTGTTTTACAAAACGGTGAGTTGCAGCACCAAGTAGATTTACAAAATGCGTATTGGGTCTGTGCAATCCCGCCTCGCAGTCGAGATAGCGAAAGTGATTATCCGCAAGTGCTTGAGCAGGCGTTAAAGCTGGCAACTGAGCTTAATTGCAAAGGCTTTTTATTGTGCTCATCGACTGGGGTGTATGATCAAGAACCTGGCGTTTATAGTGAAAGCAGCGATATATCAGGCACTAACGAGCGACAAATAAAGCTGTATGACGCTGAAGAGCAAGTGCTTGAACAGCAAGGTAAAGTGCTTCGCTTAGCCGGATTGTTGGGGCCAAATAGAGAGCCTGGTCGTTTTGTGGCGGGTAAAGAACTCAATACCTCTAGTCAGCAAGTGGTGAATATGGTGCATCAACAAGATGTGATCAATGCTATTTATGCGGTCCTTAATAACTGGTCGCAAGGACAGAGCATTTATAACGTGGTGAACCCAGCGCACCCGACCAAAGCAGATTATTATGCACAAAAGTGTGAGCTGTATGGCACACAAATGCCGAGCTTTAGTAGTAATGAGGTCGCTGAGCGCAAAGTTATTGGCTCAGCGATAGAAGCACTGGGTTTTAGTTATCAGTATGGTATTTAATAAGAAGGTAAGGGGGAGTGGCTTATGAAGTCACACAACTTACCTTCACTTAGTAGCGTGTTGGCCGCTTCAATATCGGGAGCAAAATACCGGTCTTTGTCGTAATAGCTAACATGTTGGCGTAGCAGTGCTTTGGCACTTTCTACTTTATCACACGCGCGTAGTGGTGCTCTAAACTCAAGCCCTTGGGCAGCACTGAGCCATTCTATGGCCAGTACGCCTTGCGTATTATTAGCCATATCAACTAGTCGTCGTGCTGCAAACGTTGCCATAGAAACATGGTCTTCCTGATTTGCTGAAGTCGGTAAGCTATCTACCGAAGCAGGGTGTGCTAAGGATTTGTTTTCAGAGGCCAGTGCAGCTGCGGTGACTTGAGCAATCATAAATCCTGAATTTACCCCACCGTTTTTTACTAAAAATGGCGGTAATTTAGATAAATTAGAGTCAATCAATAGAGCAATACGTCGCTCAGCTAAGGCGCCAATTTCAGCAATAGCAATCGCCAGGTTATCAGCGGCCATAGCAACGGGCTCAGCATGAAAGTTTCCGCCTGAAATAATATCCCCTACATCGGCAAATACGAGAGGGTTATCGGTTACTCCGTTTGATTCACACAGTAGTACTTCGGCGGCTTGACGTATTTGGGTTAAACATGCACCAAGAACTTGCGGCTGGCAGCGCAGGCAATATGGGTCTTGTACTTTTTCACAATTAATATGTGAGTCACTAATTTGTGAGTGGCTATCGAGTAATTCTCTAAATACGTGAGCCGTATCTATTTGCCCTTGCTGACCACGAATGTCATGAATACGCGCATCAAATGGCGCGCGACTGCCCATGGCCGCTTCTATACTGATAGAGCCAATAACACAGCTTTGTGCGTACAAGTCTTCGGCTCTAAATAAGCCTTGTAGTGCAAATGCAGTGGATGCTTGGGTGCCATTCAATAAGGCTAACCCTTCTTTTGCAGCTAATGTTAGTGGCTCAAGACCTGCAATTTTTAGCCCTTGTGTAGCGCTTATCAGCTCACCTTGATAACGCATTTTACCCTCACCTAATAAAGGCAAACACATATGCGCAAGCGGTGCTAAATCGCCCGATGCACCCACTGAGCCCTTTTTAGGCACGCAAGGGTAAACTTCACTTTTAAGCAGCTGCATAAAAAACTCAAGCACAGCTAAGCGAATACCAGAATAACCGCGCGATAAAGAGTTTATTTTTAGTGTGATCATCAATCTAACGGTGCTGTCATCCATTAACTCACCAATACCTGCGGCGTGTGAAAGCACAATACTGCGTTGTAATAGTTCGAGTTCATCGTCAGCGATTTTAGTATTGGCCAATAACCCAAAGCCAGTATTAATACCATATACAGTGCGATGTTCGTTTATCACGTTTTGGACTGTTTGAGCACTGGCAGCTATTTGCGCCTGTGCATCATTGGCCAGAGTTAAGTGTATGGCTGATTTGTTAATTTTTCTTAGCGTGTTTAAGTCAAGCTGACCCGGTTTGAGTGTATATGAAATCATGACTTGTCCTCATTAAGCATTGGTAGGTCTAGCTGCTGCTGTTGCGCACAGTTTTTTGCAATTTCATAACCCGCATCAGCATGGCGCATTACACCGGTGGCGGGATCGTTCCATAATACTCGAGCAAGACGCTGCTCTGCTTCATCAGTACCATCGGCAACAATCACTACGCCTGAGTGCTGGCTAAACCCCATGCCTACACCACCGCCATGGTGAAGTGATACCCAAGTAGCACCGCCTGCGGTATTAAGCAGGGCATTTAATAGTGGCCAATCGGAGACCGCGTCGGAGCCATCTTTCATACTTTCAGTTTCACGGTTAGGGCTGGCAACTGAGCCTGAGTCGAGATGATCCCGTCCAATAACTACCGGCGCTTTAAGCTCACCGCTTTTAACCATATCGTTAAAGGCAACAGCAAGGCGCGCTCTATCTTTTAAACCGACCCAACAAATACGTGCAGGCAAGCCTTGAAATTGAATTCGCTCACGCGCCATATCAAGCCAATTATGCAGGTGTTTATCATCTGGAATGAGCTCTTTTACTTTTGCATCGGTTTTATAAATATCTTCAGGATCGCCAGATAGCGCTACCCACCTAAATGGACCAATACCTTCACAAAATAATGGACGAATATACGCAGGCACAAACCCAGGGAAATCAAATGCATTACTCACGCCTTCTTCTAGGGCCATTTGACGAATATTATTGCCATAGTCGGTTGTTGCTGCGCCCGCTTTTTGTAGTGCCAGCATCGCCTTTACTTGGACTGCCATTGACTGTTTAGCCGCTTTTACAACTGCTTGTGGGTTATCGATTCGCATTTTAGCTGCGTATTCCATACTCCAATCTTGTGGCAGGTAACCGTTAAGTGGATCATGAGCTGAGGTTTGATCGGTAACTATATCGGGAGTAATACCACTCTTTACCAAGGTACTAAACACATCGGCGGCGTTACCTAGTAACCCCACAGAAAGCGCTTCTCCTTTTATGCAAGCATCTGTTATTAATTTTAGTGCATGCTCAAGATCTGTGGCTTTTACATCGACATATCCTGTTTTTATCCGAAAATCGATACGGCTTTCATCACATTCCACCACCAAGGCACTAAAGCCTGCCATAGTAGCCGCTAATGGTTGTGCGCCCCCCATACCTCCAAGGCCACCCGTTAATACCCACTTACCTTTAGCATTACCAGCAAAATGCTGTTTTGCCATAGCCACAAACGTTTCGTAAGTGCCTTGCACTATGCCTTGAGAGCCAATGTAAATCCAAGACCCAGCGGTCATTTGGCCATACATCATCAAGCCTTTTTTATCTAACTCGTTAAAGTGCTCCCAGTTTGCCCAGTGCGGTACTAGGTTTGAATTGGCAATTAACACACGTGGTGCATTGCTATGAGTTTTAAATACACCCACCGGTTTGCCTGATTGCACTAATAGAGTTTCGTCATCTTCTAGGCGTTCAAGCGTTTCAATTATTTTGTCATAGCTTGGCCAATCACGGGCAGCACGGCCAATCCCGCCATACACCACCAAAGCTTGAGGGTGCTCGGCAACATCAGGGTCTAAATTATTCATTAGCATGCGTTTAGCCGCTTCGGTTTGCCAGCTTTTGGTGGTTATTTGATTGCCATGTTGCGCGCGTATTGTGCGCTGTGTGTCCAGTCGATGATTCATTGTTCACTCCTGTTAAATAGTGTTATGCGTTATGCGCTTTATTATTATTTTTAAATGTTAATTGTCCGCCCAAGCGGTACTTACTGCCCGGCGATATAAGTCGTGCAAAGCTAACAATCCCGTTAACCGACCAAGTGCGGCGTATTACTTGTAAACAAGGCTCTTCGTTATATAGGTTAAGCCATTGACACATTTCACTGCTTGGTGTAATAGCCTCTACGGTATGCCTTGCTTGTGTTAATGGGGCAACTGTTGATAGGTATTCGTGTGGGGTGAGAGCGGTAAAATCTTGTTGTAAATAATCCTTGGCAAGTAACGGGTTTACAAAGCGTTCTTCAACTTGCAAGGGGCTGTCATTTTCGTTATGAATAATGACACTTCGGTACACCACACTATCTACCTCAACACCTAAAGCAATAGCAATTGGCGCCACGGCATTGATTGATTCCAACACCTGTACTGTGCAGCTGTAGTTTCCGTTTCGCTCTTTGACTTCATGTGCAATGTTTTTTATTTCGAGTAATGATGACTGCGACTTAAAGCTTGCGACAAAAGTACCTAGCCCTTGGCTACGGGTTAAAATGCCTGTATCAGTTAGCTCACTTAACGCTCGACGTGCGGTCATTCTGCTTACCGCAAACTGCTTTGCCAGTTCATTTTCTGAGGGCACGCGTTGGTTTTCAAGCCAAAGCCCACTGCGTATTTTGTCCACAATAAACTGTTTTATTTGTGTAAATTTAGGTGTTGGCATAAACGCTTTTGGTGTATTAAAAATAAACAATACTTAATAAGATGGCATAATTACCTTGTATATACAAGATGTGTTGTTAAACTCGTTTGAACATTATCGCGGAGAAACTTATGCAAGCCACAGAATCTACAGAACAGTTAAATGATATCGATTTATTGCTCACAGATGCCAACATTGCGACCATGGATAGCAATATTGATGCGCCTTATGGGGCGATAGAAAATGCGGCGCTAGCTATTAAAAATGGCAAAATAGTGTGGCTAGGTAAACAAGCTGATTTACCTAATTTTGATGTGTTAGCCACCCCGATATTAAGTGTAAAAGGACAATGGTTAACCCCAGGCTTAATTGATTGCCATACACATTTAGTGTTTGCCGGTTCTCGTGCGCAAGAGTTTGAGCAGCGTTTGCAGGGCGTGAGCTATCAGCAAATAGCCGCGCAGGGAGGGGGAATAGCAAGTACAGTTAAAGCAACCCGAGAGGCTGACCACGAACAGTTATTTGTAGCAGCAAAAGAGCGTTTAAATGCATTGTTAGCTGAAGGGGTGACGACGGTTGAAATTAAGTCAGGGTATGGGCTTGATATAGGCAATGAGAAAAAAATATTGGAGGTGGCTAGGCTGTTAAATCAACATCACCCCATTGAAGTAGTTAACACCTTTTTAGGGGCACATGCGCTACCTTTGGAGTTTAAAAACCGCAGTGATGATTACATAGATTTGGTATGCAATGAAATGCTAAGCACGCTTGTTGAAAATGACCTAGTAGATGCCGTTGACGTATTTTGTGAAGACATTGGCTTTAGCTACGCACAAACTCAACGCGTATTTGATGCAGCTAAAAAACAGGGTTTGGCAATCAAGTGTCATGCCGAGCAATTATCAAATCAACACGGTGCAGCGCTGGTAGCACAATACAATGGCCTGTCGGCTGATCATTTAGAATACCTTGATGAAGCAGGCGTTAAAGCTATGGCAAACGCAGGCACTGTGGCGGTATTACTGCCTGGGGCTTTTTATTTTTTAAAAGAAACGAAATACCCACCAATTGAGCTGTTAAATAAATACAAAGTACCCATTGCGATCGCCAGTGACTTTAATCCCGGCACATCACCCTTGTGTTCGTTGCAATTAATGATGAATATGGCCTGCACCTTATTTAATTTCACCCCAGAGCAGGCATTAACTGGCGTAACAGCACATGCGGCTCGTGCTTTAGGTTTTACTGATAGAGGGGTATTAAAAGTTGGCGCTCGCGCAGATATCGCTCATTGGCAAATTGACCACCCTGCACAATTAAGTTATCAGTTTGGGGTAAATAAACTGTTAAATCTATGGATATTGGGTAAACTTAGTTAGTTTGTATAAAATTAACTCTTAAACCTATGTTTTATTTAATGTCAGTGAGTACGTCAGCTATGGATGGAACGTTATTGAGCTACAGCAATTTAGCTATTTTTTTAAGTGGTGCACTTTTAATGGCAATGGTTGCCACGCTATTAACCGTTAAAAGTAACGTAATGAGACTCAGCTTTTTATGTACTGGGCTCATTGGCTTAGCTATGGTCAGTAGTGCAATACCTTGGCTCGCTATTTTACTAGCGCTAGGTTTTGGTTTTAATTTATATCAAGCGAAGTTACAAAAGCAAAAAAAACCGCTTCTTATCAGTGCCTGTGCAAGCGCATTTCTTGTTTTATTATTAATAGGGTATCTCTTTTTTACGCTGCATTTAGCGTGGTTGCTCATGGCTATTTTACTGCTCTCAGTCAGTGGTTTTTTAGCTGATAATGAGCCTAAAGCTACTGCGCCTTTAAAGCCGCAAACCGAGCCTGAGGTGTATGTTGAAAACTCACCCTTAGCCAGCTTCCCCGATAAACAACAGTTACGTCAAAAGTATAATGAGCTTACCAATGAAGGTTCATTCAGAGCCGCACTTATTGTATTAAGGCTAGAGGGGTTTGCGCAGGTAAATCAGCATATTGGACGAGATTTTGGTGACTTATTGTTGTCGCAGTCGGCAAATCGAATAAAAGACTTACTAGACAGTGATGAAGTGTTGTTCCTTGCTCCGCATGCTAAATTAGCGCATTTAGGCGGGTTAAATTTTGCGTTTATTTGTGATCTACAAAGCCATAATCATTTACATCAACAGCTTATCAAGCAAATTATTGGCGCTACATTAAAGCCCTTTAACGTGGCTAATTGCACTATTGAAGTAAAGGTAAGAGCCAGTTATGTTCATTGCGATCAACAAAGTACGAGCTTTGATGATTTAATTAGTTATGCGTATTTGGCACTTGATAGTCAGCCAAGTAAACAAATAGTGGCTTATCATCAACAAATGACGGTTGAGCATTTAGAGCAACAAGCGCGATTAACAGAGCTTGCGAATATCAGCTTTGCTGATGAGTTTGAGCTGTTTTTTCAACCCGTTATTCGCAACGGCGATGGCCAAATTGAATTTTTAGAATTGTTATTACGTTGGCAACACCCCACGCAAGGCACCTTATCGGCAAGCCGATTTATAAATGATATTAGAATTGCAGGGCTTGGTTATTCACTGGCTACCTTTGTTATAGAGCGTGCTGGCGAATTAGCCATGGCACTTCGCATGGAAGGGATGTCGGTACCTTTGAGTGTTAATTTATTTGGCCCAGAAATGCTCAATGAAGAGTTTGTTGATTTTGTTTACGGAGTCATTGGTGAGCATCAACTCAGGCCAGGCGATTTAATTATTGAATGTCCGCTTCATGTTTTTACCAGCCTAGATGATAAAGGCAGAGCCATGATCGCAAGGCTTAACAGTTTAGGTTTAAAAGTATGCGTTGATGGCTTGGGAGATAACCCCGTATTACTGTCTAAATTACCAAGTTTAGCGGTGGAGTATATTAAGGTATCTCCTGCCTTAACTGCTGACTTTAGTAATCAAAATAATATACGCAGCTTAGTAAGCGGTATGGTAGAAATGCATAATCAGCAACAAACAAAAGTGATTTTTGAAGGTGTTGAAACACTGGACCAACTTAAATTTGTGAAAAGTTTGAAAGCTTATGCCTCACAAGGCTACTACTTCGGACACCCTTTAAGTAGTTTAGGGTTAATGAGTTGGTTTAAACAGTGGTTACAGGCACAAGAAGACTAGGGAAGATTAGATTTTTTGCTTTGTTTGTAGGTAGGTATTTACTAAGGCGCTGATAACTTGACCACATTGTAATGTACCTGCAGCAAGAGAGTGAGGATGTTGCGACGGTGCTGCTTCGCATAAATGTAAATAAGCACTGTGATGATTACTTGCAGCTAAATAAACATAATGCTCGCCATCGCTAACATCAAAACCGCAATAATTAAATGCGCTTGCAGGCATGTTGGTTAGGCTATCTAAATCAACTTCTATTCCTAACGGTGCGTTATCAAATGCGTTTAGTGCATTGTTAGTTGCTTCCGTTAAACTTGTTTCTCGCCTAACATTAATCGCTTGATAGCTGGTGAAACTAAATTTTGCACTTTGCATCGCATTAAAAATTTGTTGATTATTTTTAAGCTCATGTAAGCCAATTACATGGTAACTGTTAAGGTGCTGCTCTTGATAGGCGTAGTGAAAACCATTGCCACTGTGTCTGCCTTCACACTCTCTAAAGTCGGCATGGGGGTCTAAATTAATGGCGTTAATTGCGCTGTTTTTATATTTTGCAAGCGAGCGAATAATACCTAAGCAGTTGTTATGTCCGCCACCAATAATGATGGGTTCAAGACCTGCTTTAAAAATCATGCTTAAAATTGCTTCAACCCGCACATCAATCTCAGCGCACAACTGACGTAATTGGTCTAAATCGAGAGGATTTTGGTTATCAAGCGGGTGTGCTTGTTCCATTAAGTCATCGAGGTTTACTTCGCCAAGCAGTAACAATTTTTGCATGGCAATAGCGTGATTGTGAGGTTGGTTTAAAAAGTGTTGTAAAAAAGCGGGCCAAGCATGCTGTGCTCCGCCTTTACCTAAATTGGCTCTAGGTCCAATGTCTTCGCAAACGCCCAGTAAAACAAAGCGCATACCAAACTGTGCAGCATCAGTAAGCGCTTGTTGTATATTAACGTTTGCGTCAAGTAATGCCACTGACTGCCACGCTTTTTGTTCACCTACACGGTTAGAACAAATGCCCTTGAGCGTGCTTTCGTTATATACTTTAAGGTGTGCTGTCACGCTACAGTTCTATTATTTCTAGCTCTAATTCTTCAGCAGAAAGTACAATACCTGTACTGTCGGCATAAACAAAATCATCATCGAAAAATGATACACCCGCAAAGTTAACGCCTATGCCGCTTTCACCCGCGCCTTCACTGTCAGCTGCAACCGGAATTGATCCAATGGCTTGAATTCCTAAATCCAGTTCTTCAAGTTCATCAACATGGCGCAGTGCACCATATACAATAATACCTTGCCAATTGTTTTCAAGTGCCAGCTCAGCCAGTTCAATATCAATTAAGGCTCTGCGAGTGGAGCCACCACCATCAATAAGTAAAATCTGATCTGTACCATCTTGAGAAAGCAATTGACGGATCAGTTCATTATTTTCAAAACATTTTACCGTTTTAATGCGGCCACCAAAACTGTGTCGACCACCAAAGTTGATGAACATAGGTTCAAGCACGTCAACCACATCAGCGAAATGGTCACATAAATCAGAAGTGCTGTAATCCATTATTTTATCCTCAAAAGATACATAAGTTAGTAACTTAGTATACCCTCCTTATATTCAATAACAACGACTTAATTGCAGTAAATTTAGCCAGAAATAGAACTAAATCAATAACACGACTCATAATTTTTTAATTAAATTGTCATCTTTATAAATAAATATTTTTAAAGCTATGGGGTGAGCGCTTATAAGTGCGAGAGATTTAAGTTCTGATTGGCGAGACTGATAAAATTAAACAATACTGTGATTAGGCCGATGATTATATTGTCCATTTGTATAAAGGGAGTTTGTTAATGGTTAAATTTTACTGGTAGCCCTTTTTTATGGTTTTTAATGATAGGCATTATTGTTTATTTCATGTAACAAAATTATGTTAATACAAGAAAGCATCACGTCATACTGAACTGGCAAATTTAATATAGGTATTTACAATGAACTTTTTACAGAATCTAACGATTAAACGTCGTTTACAATTTAACGCATTAATCGTTGGCTTAGCCATGATTGTTATGCTGTGCATCATCATTTATGAAGCACGTATTATGCTTAAATTAAATGAAACTATTCAGTACGCTGAAGAGCTAGATGTGCATGAGCTTTCGATGCGTAAATACGAAAAAGACTTTTTGTTTTACAAAGATGAGTCTAGTTTAGAGCTATTTGCACAAGAATATAAAAAACTACAATTTAAACTAGAAAAGCTATCTGTTTTATCTGCAGATTTAAATATTGCTACGGCTCAGGTCAATCAATTTTCTACGTTAGCCCAACAGTACTATGACGACTTTCAAAATGTTGTAAAACTACAGCGTAAAATCGGGTTGCACCCAAAAGACGCTTTATATGGCGAGCTGAGAGAAGCAGTTCATAAAATAGAAACATTGCTTAGTGAGCAAAATAATTACCAATTACTCACCACTATGCTACAGCTGCGTCGAGCTGAAAAAGATTTTATGCTACGTTTAGATACCAAGTATTTAGATCGATTTAATAAATTAGCAAGCGAGTTAAAACAACAAGTAAATGCTGCAGAGTTACCCAATAATACACGTAATCAATTAGCCACGTTAATGACCAACTACCAAAATAAATTTACTGCATTGGTAGAGGCGCAGGTGGAATTAGGCGTCGATTTAAATTCGGGTGCTCTAGGGAAAATGAGAATAAGCGTCAAGAAAAGTGATGAAGTGGTCACTTTGATCACTAATGCGACTAAAGAGCAAGTAACTGAAACGGCGCAGCAGGCGCAATTATTAGCAATAGTCATTTTTATAATTGCTAGTATCATCGTTATGCTACTTGTGTACTTGACCAGTCGTTCAATTATCCAGCCTATTGAAAAAGTTTATCAAGCAATAGATAAGATAAGACAAAACAATGACTTAAGCTTGTTTATAGAGCATAAAGGGAAAGATGAAGTAACGAGGATGACCATAGACTTTAATAGTTTAATTAGTGACTTTAAAGATCTCATCTACGAAGTAAATACGGCTCTAACAACGCTTAATATAGCAACAGGGAACCTATCTGAAACAACCTCAGCGACTAGCTCTGGTATGCAAGAGCAATTGCATGAAGCGGATATGGTAGCAACCGCTGCTACAGAAATGCAGGCAACGATTCAAGATATTTCACACAATACTGAAGCCGCCGCTAAAAAAGCTGAATCGACCAATGTAAGCGCCCAGCAAGGTCAGGTTGAAGTAGAGTCAACTATTAAGCATATTAATGCCTTATCCGATTCACTTGGTAAAGCTTCCAGCGTGGTGTCTCAGCTAGAAAAAGATGGTGAAACCATAGGTTCTGTACTTGATGTGATACGTGCGATTGCAGAGCAAACTAATTTACTTGCTTTAAATGCTGCCATTGAAGCGGCGAGAGCGGGTGAACAAGGTCGTGGCTTTGCGGTTGTTGCAGATGAAGTGCGCTCACTTGCACAGCGTACGCAAGAGTCAACCAGCGAAATAGAGGGCATTATTAACACCCTACAACAGCGTACTCAAGAAGTTGTGAGTATCATGCACCAATGTCGTACTCAAGGTGGCGAAAGTGCTACACAAGCAACAAAAGCGGGTGAGCTGCTAGGATCAATTACCATTGATGTGCAAACTATTATGGAAATGAGTACACATATTGCTACTGCTATTGATGAGCAAAGTCAGGTGGCTTCTGAGGTAAATAAAAACGTGGTCCGTATTCGAGATATTGCAGAGGGGGCTGCGGCTCACTCACAAACTAATGCGCAAACCAGTGAAGAGGTCTCTGAGCAAGCAAGGGTACTTCATCAAGCGATTTCAAAATATAAGGTTTAACTACTAACAGAAAAAAGTGGCTTAATTGCCGCTTTTTTCTCATTCACAGAGTATAAGTTCAGACTAAATACTAGGGGACAAACTTTATGGGTACGCTGTCTTTGTTGTTTTCATGTTGTTTAACACGCTCTAAATACGTATCCCATAAGCTTGTTTGTTCAGCTTGTAATTTAGCAAAATATTGCCAGCTGAACAGCCCGCTGTTATGGCCATCGTCAAACTCTAAACGTAACGCGTAATGCCCTACCGGCGTAATGGTTTTAATGCCCACTGCTTGTTTATTTAGTACTAACTTCATAGGCTCAGATCCATGGCCTTGAACCTCTGCTGAGGGAGAGTGTACCCGTAAAAACTCAGCGCTAAATATAACTTCAGAGTTATCATCAAAATAAACATCTAAATTTTTACTCACACTATGATAGTGCACTTTTGTAACTTGTTTCATCGTCATCTCGCTTACAAAAAAGCCTCCATATTGGAGGCTTTTAGTATAACTGTTTGTGTTTTCAATTAAAGAATAAAACGACTTAAGTCTTCATCTTCAACTAGCGCACCTAAGTGTTTTTCAACGTAGGCGGCATCGATAACAAGGCTTGAACCCGCTTTTTCAGAAGCGTCATATGAAATCTCTTCCATTAGCCTTTCCATAACTGTATGAAGGCGACGCGCACCGATATTTTCGGTTTTTTCGTTTACTTGCCATGCTGCCTTAGCAATACGCTCAATTGCGTCGTCGCTAAATTCAATAGCGACTTGCTCTGTTTTGAGTAGCTCGCGTTGTTGCTCAGTAAGTGACGCGTGTGGCTCAGTTAATATACGTTTAAAGTCATCGGCTGTGAGTGCTTCAAGTTCAACACGAATAGGTAAACGGCCTTGTAACTCAGGGATCATGTCTGATGGTTTAGACATTTGGAATGCGCCTGAGGCAATAAACAACATGTGGTCAGTTTTTACCATGCCGTGCTTAGTATTAACGGTAGAGCCTTCAATAAGCGGAAGTAAATCACGTTGTACACCTTCACGACTTACATCTGGGCCTGAGGCTTCACCACGTTTACAAATTTTGTCTATTTCATCAATAAACACAATGCCGTTTTGCTCTACTGCAAAAATGGCCTGTTCTTTTAATTCTTCAGGATTAACCAGTTTACCGGCTTCTTCTTCAGTAAGTAACTTAAACGCTTCTTTAATTTTAAGCTTACGCTTAGTGCGTTTATCACCACCCATGTTTTGAAACATTCCCTGTAACTGGTTGGTCATTTCTTCCATACCAGGAGGAGCCATAATTTCAATATTAGGTTGAGCTTGGGCTAAATCAATATCAATTTCTTTGTCATCTAATTGGCCTTCGCGTAACTTTTTACGAAACGATTGGCGTGTCGATGAATTTTCATCGCGCTGAACTTCACCGTATTGATCTTTCGCTGGAGGCAGTAATACATCTAATATACGTTCTTCAGCCGCTTCTTCAGCGCGATGTTTGAACTTTTTAGTTTGTTGCTCTCGTGTCATTTTAATTGAAACATCAACTAAATCACGGATGATAGTTTCAACTTCTTTACCGACATAACCTACTTCTGTAAATTTAGTGGCTTCAACTTTAATAAAAGGTGCGTTGGCAAGCTTTGCTAAACGACGAGCAATCTCAGTTTTACCTACACCCGTAGGGCCAATCATTAAGATATTTTTTGGCGTTACTTCTGCGCGTAAGTCTTCGTTTAACTGCATACGGCGCCAGCGATTACGAAGGGCAATAGCAACCGCTTTTTTCGCTTTAGCTTGGCCAATAATATGTTGGTCTAGCTCATGAACAATTTCTCTTGGGGTCATATCAGACATAGCGAGTTCCTATTACAATTCTTCGATAGTTTGGAAGTTATTCGTAAATACACAGATGTTGCCAGCAATTGTTAGACTTTTCTCTACAATTTCACGAGCACTTAAGTCGGTATTTTCTAATAAGGCGGTTGCAGCTGATTGCGCAAAGTTACCGCCGCTGCCAATTGCGATTAGGTCGTTTTCTGGTTGCACCACGTCACCGTTGCCGGTGATAATTAGCGAAGCTGTTTCATCAGCAACAGCAAGTAAAGCTTCAAGTTTACGCAGGGCACGATCGCTACGCCAATCTTTAGCCATTTCTACAGCAGCTTTAGTGAGGTTACCTTGGTGCATTTCTAGTTTGCTTTCAAAACGTTCGAAAAGAGTAAAGGCATCAGCAGTGCCGCCAGCAAACCCAGCGATAACTTTGCCATTATAAAGGCGTCGAACTTTTCGGGCATTGCCCTTCATTACTGTGTTACCAAGAGATACTTGGCCGTCACCACCAATAACAACTTTGTCATCACGGCGTACACTTACGATTGTAGTCATGTTATTCCTCATCATCGCGCTGCAAGAGGCAGCGCGTAAAAAACGATTATGAAGAGGTTATATGGGTGAATGGTTTAAATTCAAGTCCAGCCCCAAATTCCGCAGCCGACAATATTAATTCGTTTAAGTTTGTTCTTGTCACTTTCTGCATGACGCTTGGTTTCATAAGGCCCTAAACGCACTTTGTACCAAATACCATTGCTGCCTGTGGTTTTTTTGATTTCTGAAATTAATCCGGCAAAGGCTATTTTAGCTTTTAAGGTTTCAGCTTGCTGATGGGTTCTAAATGAACCACATTGCATGACATAAGGGCCTTTTTGTTCAAGTTCTTTTACTTCAACCTGAATCTCATGCTCTTTAATTTCTTTAATAAATTTAGGTGGCCGCGGTTTAGCTATTTCTACTTGTTTTTCGGGTGTTGGATTTGCTTGCTTTTCAACAAGCTCTGGATCGGCATTGTTTTTAACAAACCAGAGTCCGTATGCAAAACCACCGATTAGTAACAAGGCAATAATGATTAACAAAAACGGGAAGGGTTTTTTAGCCGGCTCTTGTTTAGTGTTTTTTCTATTTTTTGGTTTTTTATTAATATAATCGTGCTGTGCCATGGTGTTATATGTGGCCTTACCTAAATCATGTCTGTAGGGTCTACGTCTAAACTCCAGCGAACTTTTTGTGCAAGTTTGCTAGTGCTGAGATAATCAACCATTTGCGCGAGATACTGATGTAGTATGCGTCGATCTTGCGCTTGAATATGTAATTGAAAACGATACATTCCCGCAATTTTTTCTAAAGGCGCGGGGATCGGTCCGAGCAATTGTATACCAGATACCCCATTGACAGGAACCAAATCCGTTAGAAAGTCGACGACTTGCTTTATGTTATGCCCTTGTGCGCGAACAATTGCCATACTCGTAATGGGTGGCAACTGTGCATCACTTCGCTCAGTGAGTGCAAAGCGGGCAAAATCTTGATAGCCATTATTAACTAAGTCTTGTAATAGCGGGTGCTCAGGAAAGTGCGTTTGTAATAATACTTCACCGGGTTCGCCAGAACGTCCCGCGCGTCCTGCAACTTGTGTTACTAATTGTGCTAAATGCTCAGTAGCCCTAAAGTCACACGAATACAAACCACTATCGACATCTAAAATAAGTACTAAGCTAACATCAGCAAAATGGTGACCTTTTGCCAGCATTTGCGTACCAACTAAAATACGTGCGCCGCCTTGGTTTATTTCATCCAGTGCTTTTTCAAGGCTACCTTTACGCCGAGTTGAATCACGGTCGATACGGCTGATCGGGGTGTCTGCAAATTCACTACTCAAAAACTCTTCTATTTGCTCGGTGCCCTTGCCGTTAGGAAAGATTTGCGTACTACCACAGTCAGGGCATTGATGTGGTACATGATATTGATCGCCACAATGGTGGCAAATCATTTGGCCTATTGCCTTATGAAAAGTCGCACTGGTGCTGCATCGGCTACATTCACTCAACCAACCACATTCATGACAAATCAAAGTAGGAGAAAACCCACGGCGATTTAAAAATACCATCACCTGCTTTCCCCTATTCAGGTGCTGGCGCATTATTGCAAGACTGGCATGCGCAATACCGGCTCTATCAGGCTGACCTTTCATGTCGAGCAGCTTAAACTGATTATCGGTGGCGGTTTGTGCGCGCTCACTTAATGTAAGCAACTGGTATTTGTTATTAATAGCTTTATGCAGTGTTTCTAGTGCTGGCGTGGCGCTACCTAAAATAAGTGGAATTTGATGCTGATAGGCACGATACGCAGCTAAATCACGGGCATGATAGCGTAAAGTGTCTTGTTGTTTAAATGAGGCATCATGCTCCTCATCAACCACAATCATCCCGAGCTTTAAAAATGGCAGAAAAATACTCGAACGGGTACCTATAACAATGGCGCAACTGCCTTTTTCACAAAAGCGCCATGTTTGCAGACGCTCGTTATCGGTTAATGCCGAGTGCCATAACATAATAGGGGTGTCAGGAAAGCGACGTCTAAAACGATTGACCGTTTGAGGCGTTAGCCCGATTTCAGGAACGAGCACTAACGCCTGTTCGCCACGTTTTAATACTTCTTCTAGGCATTGCAGGTAAACTTCGGTTTTTCCGCTGCCAGTGACACCTTCTAGCAAAAAGCTATTAAACCCCGTACTTTGATTAATTGCAGTGCAGGCAATGGCTTGCTCTTTATTTAAACGGGGTTTGCTGCCAACCGTTGGCGAGGTATGTTGCCATTGATTGTCGTGCTCAATGGTTTGAATTATTAGCTCTTTATCTAAAAGGGTATCAATGGTTTTTTTATTAAACCCGAGGGCTTTGAGTTCGGTTAATGATGATTTACCGGATGCTGATAATTGCTTAAGCAAATTAAGCTGTGTTTTAGCTTTTAAAGACGGTAAAAGTGCCCCCTTTTCGCTTAATGTCACCATGTTTATACTGGTTTTATCAGGGCACTCACCTTGGCGCAGTGCACTGGGCAATGCAATATGAATAGTTTCACCGAGTGGATAGCAATAATAACGCGCTGTAAATTTCAGTAGCTCTAAATGCTGCGCAGATAACACCGGTGAGTCGTCAATAACTTCAATAATAGATTTTATTTTGCCTTCGGGGACTGCTGTTTCCGCTTTTAAGCTAAGAATAACCGCTACTTTACGTTGATTACCAAAAGGGACTAACACGCGCATACCAGGCTGTAATTGAGTCAGCGGTACTAATTGCTCATCCACTTTATAATCAAAGGTGCGAGGCAAGGGGACTTTTATTGCAACTTCAGCAAAACGCATAACAACTCAACCAATTAACGTAATGGTTTAATGTACTAAAAATAGCATTAAAAGCCTACCGACAAATCAGTAATGGATAGGTGTTTGCCGACTTTTTAGCAAAAAGGGTAATTAAAGCTTGTGTGCGTGCGGGTTGTTGGATAAAATTCGCGACCAATAAATTTGTTTTAACGACGTATGGTGCCAGACTTCGGGTTTGGAGAGCGATGCGGCCTTAACTAGAGGTTCCTATGAAAGAAGGTATTCACCCTAAGTACGAAGTAATTTCTGCAACTTGTTCATGCGGAAACAAATTCGAAACTCGTTCTACTCTGTGTAAAGACATTCACTTAGACGTATGTTCTGCGTGTCACCCGTTTTACACTGGTAAGCAAAAGATTTTAGACACTGGCGGCCGTGTTGATCGCTTCAACAAGCGCTTCGGTGCACTTAGCAGCAAAAAATAATTTTTTGTTTCTATGTAAAAAAAAGCACCTTAGGGTGCTTTTTTTGTGGCCAAAATTTACTTTCCTACCTGCTTTCTTAGCAATTTTGTATTTATTTTTTTTGCATAACTATTTCCTGTTCTTATTCTGAGTATGCATAAACATTTGCAGACAAAACAGCCAATATTCTCTATATTTTTATTTGTTAAACTTTAAAGATGGTACTCAAATGCAGGTAACGTGAGGTTATTTGTGTTTAAAGTTAAATAAAATTCGGTATTTCACTATTTTAATTTAAGACTAAAAAATACGCTTTATAAAAATAGAACAAGGGCAAAAAGTACCTGTGTTTTTCATTTTTATGACGAATTTATATTTTAAAAATGTCAGGATAATCTAGGGAAGTTGCTGATAAATCACTTAAAATTAACAGTTCTAGCATATAACAGGATAGACCTGATATTGCTTGGAATTTAAAAATAATAAAGGTATCGTAGATTAAAACTACCTCTCACTTTAACTTAAATTGCAGGATATAATCGCGTTATGTCAGATTTTCGTGAACAAGCACTACATTACCATGCCCATCCCGTTCCAGGTAAAATCAGTATTGAGCTGACCAAGCCCGCTGAGACGGTTAAAGACCTCGCGCTCGCATACAGCCCCGGTGTCGCAGAACCTGTTCGTGAAATTGCCGCTGATCCAGCAAATGCCTACAAATATACTGGTAAAGGAAATATGGTTGCGGTTATTACTAACGGCACCGCAATTTTAGGCTTAGGTAATTTAGGTCCACTGGCTTCAAAACCCGTTATGGAAGGTAAAGCGCTACTATTTAAGCGTTTTGCAGGGTTAGACTCTATAGATATTGAAGTTAAGCACCGTACTACCGAAGACTTTATTAACACGGTGGCTAATATTGCCGACACTTTTGGTGGAATTAATTTAGAAGATATTAAAGCGCCCGAGTGTTTTGAAATAGAAAAAGCGCTTATAGAGCGTTGTAGCATTCCTGTTTTTCATGATGATCAGCATGGTACGGCTATTGTAACGGCTGCGGGTATGCTAAACGCGCTGGAAGTACAGGGCAAAGCAATTGAAGATGCAATTATTGTATGTTTAGGTGCCGGCGCTGCAGCTGTTGCCTGTATGGAGCTTTTAATTAAATGTGGCGCGTTGCGTGAACATATTTATATGTTAGATCGCAAAGGAGTTATTCATACGCGTCGTGATGACTTGAATGAATATAAGCAATTATTTGCAAACAATACCGATAAACGTACTTTACAAGATGTAATTGAAGATGCCGATGTGTTTGTGGGTGTATCGGGCCCTAATTTATTAGCCCCTGAAGATTTAAAATTAATGGCTGATAGACCCGTGGTATTTGCTTGTTCAAACCCCGATCCTGAAATCGATCCGCAATTAGCACACGCTGCACGTAACGATTTAATTATGGCTACAGGTCGCTCTGATTATCCGAATCAAGTTAATAACGTATTGTGTTTTCCGTTTATTTTCCGTGGTGCGTTAGATGTACGTGCCAGTGAAATAAACGACGAGATGAAAATTGCTGCTGTAGAAGCAATTCGTAGTATTGCTAAAGAGCCCGTACCGACTGAAGTGCTTACTGCCGCAGGTATCGACAAATTAGAGTTTGGTGCTAAATATATTATACCAAAACCAATGGATCCACGTTTGTTACCACGTATAGCTAAAGCGGTTGCGCAGGCGGCGGTAGACTCTGGCGTTGCACAAATTGATATGCCAGAAAACTACATGGCGTAATTGTTAAGTATAAATTAGCGCAAAAAAAACCTCAGCATTTGCTGAGGTTTTTTTGTATAAAGACCCTTCTAGTCTTCATTTAAAATAGGCACTTCTAGTCCCATTTCTTGCATTATTTTCTTCACTTCTTCAGGTACTTTTTCTGCGTTATCTTTACGCAAATCATCATCATTAGGCAGCGGTTGCCCGGTAAACGCATGCAAAAACGCTTCGCATAAAAGCTCGCTATTTGTTGCATGACGTAAGTTGTTTATTTGACGACGAGTACGTTCATCAGTTAATACTTTTAATACATTTAGCGGGATCGAAACGGTGATCTTCTTTACTTGTTCGGATTTTTTCCCGTGTTCTGCGTATGGGTGAATATATTCACCATTCCATTTAGCCATAAGATGTATCGTTGCCTCAGATTATAAATTGCTCACACAGCATCAAAGCGTGTAAATATGCGTGAAATTCTATCGGTTTAAAAAAGATAGTCAAATACTAGTTATTTAGCTATCTAGACATTTAAATGTTTTGACATCTTAAATTGCATGCGCTACCTTTTAGACGTCTAAACATCCAAATTAGTAAAGGTAGCGAAAATGAGTGAAAAAAATAAGGCAACAATTGCTGTTCGTAGTGGAATAGAAGCCGACAAACAGCATGGTGCGGTTGTTCCACCGCTTTATTTATCAACAACTTACTCATTTGCTGACTTTGATACAAAGCGTCAATATGATTATGGCCGCAGTGGTAACCCTAATCGTGACATTTTGGCTGAGGCGCTCACGGAGCTTGAAGGTGGCGCTAAAGGCATTATTACCGCAACAGGCATGGCAGCCGTTCACCTAACAACACAATTACTTAATAGTGACGATACGTTAGTGATCCCTCATGACTGTTATGGTGGCAGCTATCGCTTATTTACTTCGCTAGAAAAGCGCGGCTTATTAAAACTAGAAGTGGTCGATTTTACCAAAAGCGACAGTTTGACACGCATCCTTGCTATTAAACCTAAGCTGATTTGGATTGAAACACCTAGCAATCCTATTTTACGCTTAACAGATATTAAAGCGGTAACTGATACAGCTAAACAGTGTGGTGCACTGGTTGCCGCCGACAACACATTTTTATCGCCAGCATTACAAAACCCGATTAAGTTTGGCGCTGATATTGTGGTGCACTCAACCACAAAATATATCAATGGCCATTCAGACGTTGTTGGTGGCGCGGTTATCGCAGCGACTGCTGAGTTAGGTGAAGAGTTAGCGTGGTGGGCAAATAACATTGGCATCACCGGCGCGCCATTTGATAGCTATTTAACGCTCAGAGGCTTACGTACTTTAAACGTGCGTTTAAGGCAACACCAAGAAAGTGCACTCGCCATTGCACAGTATTTAGAACGCTCCCAGTTTGTTGCCCAAGTTTACTACCCAGGTCTTGAATCACACCCTCAACATGCGCTAGCTAAGGCGCAGCAGCTTGGCTTTGGTGCTATGGTTAGCTTTGATATAAAAGGCGATATAAACGATGCTGCAGCGTTTTTAACGCGCTTAAATGAATTTAGCTTAGCGGAATCATTAGGTGGAGTAGAAAGTTTGATTTGTCACCCTGCGACTATGACCCACGCCGGCATGGACGCAACCGCGCGTGCAGAAGCCGGAGTAGGCGACACGCTTATTCGTATTTCGGTGGGTATTGAAGATGTAAATGATTTACTCGCTGACTTAGACAGGGTATTTAATTTGGTGCGCCCAGGACAAGCCGATCCCGGCCTATCGGCAAAAAGTGGTGCTAGTGAATCATTTGGTTCAGCAAAGTTAAACGCGGCGCATCCGGCGTTATGGTAGTGCATACCAATCTTCAAAATACAAAACATAAATGCGAGTCGGTATTAATATGGTAAATCAGGTTCATAAATTTGGTGGTTCGAGTTTAAGCTCAGCGGATCGCTTTAAAAGTGTCGCAAATATTATTTTAACTCATGCTCAAGCTGGGGATTGTGTGGTGGTATCGGCTGCCGGTAAAACCACCGATACCTTAGTTAAACTGTGGCAAAGCTATCAACAGCAAGACACTCAAGCTATTGCTGATATTGTATTGCTATTGAGTAACCATCAAATAGCTCTGATTGAGCAATTATTAATAGCTAACGCTAAGCACCATGCGCTTGATTTACTTGAAACTGAGCTCAGTATTATTACCAAGCAGGCTAAGCAAGGAACATTAGCTGAAGCTGCGTTATTAGCACATGGTGAATTGTGGTCTGCAAGGTTACTAAGCGCTTACTTAGAACAGCTTAACGTTAGCGCTTGTGCCCATGACGCTAGGCAGTTATTTACGTTAGATGCCGGACAGCTGCAGCATGCTAATAATCAGCAGCAGTGCTTAAAAGCCATACAGACGAGTAAAATTAATGTAGTTACGGGGTTTATTGCGGCTGATTTACATGGTGAAACAGTGACCTTAGGGCGAAATGGCAGTGATTACAGTGCCACTTTATTAGCGCGGTATTGCAATGCTAAAAAAGTCTCTATTTGGACTGACACTCAAGGTGTTTTTAGTACTGATCCGCGTAAGGTTGCTAATGCGGTTAAGTATGCGCGAGTGTGCCGTGATCAAGCTAATTTATTAGCGAGGTTAGGTAATCCAGTATTACACGCTAAAACATTATCGCCATTAAAAGATACCGATATAGAATTAGTTGTTCGCAGTAGTTACGATCCTCAAGGCAGTCATACCGAAATAGTTAAACTAGGAATGAGTAAACAAAAACGCTTTTTAACCACAGTAAATAATGTGGATTTACTCATTGTTGATGATCTGAGTGAAGGCGAAGTAGCACATGTTAGCCAACTTATTCAGCATAGTTTGCATCACTTTGAACACGAAGGCGAAATCTACTTACTAGTCCCTGCGTCAGCGACACATCAGGTGGCTAATTATTTTGCTGGCCGCGCCAATATTAGTGAGTCAAACTTAAATGGGGTGGCGATTATTGCACCTGATCAAGAGGTAGCGCCGCTTGGTAAGCAAAGTGAAGCCTTATTACAAACACAATCTATCCAGCCTCGGTTTACCCATTACGGTGAGGGATATACGTTACTATTAACCGATCAAGTACTTGAAAGTGATGTGCTGAGCCTGTTACATGACAAGCTCATTAATAAAGCACAAGAAATAGCTTTAATTATTGCAGGACTTGGTAATGTAGGTGCTGAGTTTATGCGCCAATTACCTGCTCAACTAGCACGCTTATCAACTGATTTTAACGTCAAGTTAGTAGCGCTTTTACGCTCAGAGCAGATGCTGGTGAATGCTAATGGATTAGACTGTGAAAGCTGGCAACTTCAATGGGAAAACCATGCAAGCTCCTATAGACAAGCCGATTTATTGTCATACATAGATACTCTTGAGTATGAACATAAAATAGTGATCGACATTACCGCCAGTGAACATTTTAGTCAGCTTTATAGTAAGTTAGCTGAATTAAACTGCCATCTAATTAGTGCTAATAAATACGCGGGAACCGCGTCGCTTTCGTGGTATCAAACACTACGTGAAAGCCTTGCTCAACGTGGCTTACATTGGCGTTATAATGCAAGTGTAGGGGCCGGACTACCGATTAATTTTGCCTTGGCTGATTTACAAAATAGTGGCGATAAAATAACGCGAATAGAAGGCGTGTTTTCAGGCACGCTGTCATGGTTATGCAGTATGTATGATGGCAGTAAAGCGTTTTCAGATTTAGTTCTAGAAGCGCAAGCTTTGGGGTTCACAGAGCCGGATCCTCGAGAAGACTTATCTGGACGAGATATGCAACGTAAGTTGCTTATTTTAGCGCGTGAATTAGGTATTGAATTGGAACTTGATGACATTTCTTTATCCGCTTTGATGCCCGATGAGTTAAGTGCAGGCAGCTGGAATGACTTTATTGATAATAAGGCTCGTTTAGATGCATTTATTGAGCAGCATGCGCAAGCGGCTCAGCAACAAAATGCTGCACTGTGCTACACTGGGTTATTAGAGTTTGAAAACAACACGCTAAACGCTAAGGTAGGGATTACCTATGTACCAAAAAGCGAAGCGGTTGCGAATTTGACCCCTGGCGATAATATTTTTGTGATTAATACCCAGTGGTATAACCAAAACGCATTAGTGATACAAGGCCCCGGTGCGGGTAAAGAAGTGACTGCTGCTGGCGTTCACTCTGACTTATACTGGTTGGTACAAAATATTAGTTAGATCATCAAAAAGGCCGCTAATTTGCGGCCTTTTTACTGTTCGCTATATTTAAAATAGCTCTTCTTCAGTTTTAGTGTTTTCTTCAAATATATCATTTGGTTGTGATAACACATATTTGGTAGGAGCGGTGCCTTTTTCAAAGTATTCAAAACGGCTGGTGTAATCGTTTTTATGACTTAATAATCCGGTTTCTAAATCAATACGAATAGAAACTAAGCCTTCAGGTGGTTCGATGGGCGCAGCAGGTTTACCATCCAGTGCGGCGCGCATAAAATCAACCCATGCAGGCTGAGCTGTTTTTGCGCCTGACTCAGCACCTGATATTTGACCACTTCCTAAGTTGTTATTGTAGGTTGAGCGTCCCAGTGTATTACCTGGGTTATCAAAGCCAACCCAAACTGATGTCATCACATCGCGGTTAAAGCCACTAAACCAAGTATCTACAGAATCATTAGTCGTGCCTGTTTTACCAGAAAGATCGCGACGTTTTAGCGCTTGTGCACGCCAGCCTGTTCCACTCCAACCGGTTTTATGTGACCAGCTACCGCCACCCCAAATAGCACTATTCATTGCGCTGGCAATTAAAAATGCATTTTGTTTAGAGATGATCTGCGGCGCACAATTTGGTGCTACTTGCTCACCTAGCATTAGCGAGCTAGGTGTTGTCGTTTCATCATCACAAATAATGGTGGGATTGGTTTTAAATAACGTATTACCCATTGCATCTTGGATTTGTGAAATAAAGTACGGCTCAATTAGGTGACCGCCATTAGCAAAAGCACTCATCCCACGAGCTAATTCAAGCGGCGTAATGGATGCACTGCCTAATGCCAGTGACTCACTACGATTTATATCTTTATCGTCAAAACCAAATTTTAATAAATGATCGGCTGTTCTTTGCAGTCCAACGCCCCTTAATAAACGTACGGAAATTACATTCTTAGATTGGGCTAAAGCACGACGAATGCGAATTGGGCCATTATAAATAGCTGGGCTGTTTTTTGGTCGCCATGCAACGCCTTGGCTCTTATCCCATTGATTTATAGGAGCATCATTTAAAATTGACGCTAGTGTGTAGCCTTTTTCAAGCGCAGCTGAATATATAAACGGCTTAATATTTGAGCCTACTTGGCGTTTAGCTTGTACAGCTCGGTTATATTGGCTTTGTTCAAAACTATATCCACCAACAATGGCTTTTATGCGCCCGTCTTGTGGGTCTAAAGAAACAATGGCGCTCGCCGCTTCAGGTATTTGACTTAAAATATAGCTATTATCGTCATTTTTGCGCAGCCATATTTGCATGCCTGGCGTTAGTATATCGCTTGCTGTTTCAGGCGCAAAGCTTTGGCGATAGCGTGTAATAAACTTACGTGCCCATTTTAGGTTATCCCAAGTAAGGGTTGTGCGCTCGCCGCTTTTAAGTATAACTTCAGCGCTTTTATCGCTCACGCTTAACACCGCAGCCGTTTTTAAAGGGCCAAATTCATTAACAGCTTTTAAAGTATTTAATAATTTCGACTGCGTTAATGGCGGCTCTGTTTGCGGATCCCACAATATGGCTTCAGGGCCTCTAAAACCATGGCGCATATCGTAGGCATGCAGGTTATTAACTAGAGCTGTTTGTGCTGCTTTTTGAACATCTGATTCAACAGAAGTGTACACTTTAAACCCTGAGTTATAGGCTTTATCTATACCGTAGCGTGACACCATTTCTGCTCGTACCATTTCTGAAATGTACGGCGCATATAAGTCAATTTCAGCTCCATGAAAATATGCGGTAATTGGTTGGTTAGTGGCTTCATTATACTGCGCTCTTGAAATATACTTCTCTTCAAGCATTCTTCCTAACACCACATTTCTTCTTGCTTTAGCACGTTCTGGATTACGAATAGGATTAAGTGCCGAAGGAGCTTTTGGTAAACCAGCAATCATTGCCATTTGCGCAAGAGTTAACTCTTTTAGTTCTTTACCATAATAAACTTGAGCCGCAGCACCAATACCAAAGGCACGATTTCCTAATTCTATTTTATTTAGGTAAAGCTCAAATATTTCATCTTTTGAGAGGAGGTTTTCGATATGAATGGCAATAAATATTTCTTTTACTTTACGAATGTAGGCTTTTTCTCGTGTTAAAAAGAAGTTACGAGCTAATTGCATGGTAATAGTACTGGCACCTTGCTTTTTCTCACCAGTAGAAATAAGTACCAGCGCTGAGCGCACAATACCAATTGGATCAATACCGATATGATCGTAAAAGCGGTTATCTTCAGTTGCCAAAAAAGCCTGCAATAAAGGCTGGGGAATTTGGTCTATAGTTACAGGGATCCGTCTTTTTTCACCAAATTGGTTGATTAAAAGCCCATCTTTAGTAAATACTTGCATAGGCGTTTGTAATTGCACGTTTTTTAAAACTTGCACGCTGGGAATATCGGATTTAACGTAGTAATAAAGGCTGAGCAATGTAATTAGTGCAAGTAATGCACAAATGATCAAAAATTGTAAAGTTCTTTTTAATAAAATCACTGATATTTCCCTAAACGGACTCCCAATTACAGGTTGAGACTGCTAGTATATATTGATTAAAAATTGAATAATATTTTTTAAGATATAAATTATAACTTGTTTATTATTAAAACAAAGGCAAAGTTGCAAACATGCTAAGTCAACTAATAAAAAAACCATCACCAATGATGGTAGGTATTGATATTGGATCGCACTCTATCAAGGCCGTACTTTTAAGTGAAACAGAAACTGGGCTTCGACTAGAAGCACTTGCAATTGAACCTATGCCAAAAGGCGCTATGAGCGAGCGTAATATTCAAGATATTGAAGCAATTGGTAATGTGATAATCAAGTTAAAACGAAAGCTACCAAAGTCGCTAAAATTCGCGTCTGTTGCCGTCTCTGGGCAAACCGTGATTACTAAAGTTATTTTCATGGATGTTTCCTTAAGCGACGCTGAATTAGAGTCGCAGATTGAAATTGAAGCCGACAGCTTAATTCCTTACCCACTAGATGAAGTGAGTCTTGATTTTGAAAAGCTCTCTACAAATAGTGCTGACCCGAGCAAAATAAATGTACTGCTCTCTGCCGCTAGAACCGAAAGCGTTGAAGCCAGAGTCGGTGCGTTAAGTGCTGCGAATTTAACCGCAAAAGTAGTGGACGTTGAAAGCTATGCGCTAAGTCGCGCTATGGATGTTTACTACCAACAGTTACCATCAGATGCATATGACAAAACGGTTGCAGTGGTTGATATTGGTGCTGTACTCACCTTGGTGAGTGTAGTGCAATCTGGTGAGACAATTTATACCCGTGACCAAGTATTTGGTGGCGACCAATACACAAATAGTATCGTTGCTTACTACAACAAAGGCTTTGATGAAGCTGAAATTGGCAAAACAACCGGTGATTTACCTCCAAACTATACATTTGAAGTGTTAGCACCTTTTCAAACATCGTTACTCCAGCAGGTTCGTCGTGCTGTTCAAATGTTTTTAACCACCACAGGTAAAGAACAATTGGACTATATTGTATTGACGGGCGGCTCAGCGATGATTAAAGGCATTGATAGATTGCTGATTGAAGAATTAGGAATACACACAGTTGTTGTTGAACCATTTGATAAGATGGAAATATCCCCTAGAGTTGATCGTAATATAATACAGCGCCACCGCACTCAATTTGCAATTGCGACTGGCCTGGCGTTGAGGAGCTTTTCATCATGCCACATATAAATTTATTACCTTGGCGTGAGCTACAGCGTGAGCAGTCTAAAAAGAAATTTATAACACTTCTTATGGCTGTGGTTATCGTCTGTTTTGCTGGTATGTATATGCTGAGTGTGTTTTATGGTGCTCTAAAAGAAGGGCAAACGTTAAAAAATAATTATCTTAGTTCAGAAATTACAACGCTCGACAATAAAATTCGCGACATACGTGATCTAGACAAGAAAAAAGAAAACTTACAACAACGTATGCGTTTAATTGAAGAGTTACAAAGTAGCCGTAATTTAGGCACCCAAATAATGGATGAAGTGGCAAAAATAGTGCCTGCAGGGGTTTATTTAACCAAGCTGGAGCGCAAAGGTAATCAAATTCATGTGTTAGGCAAAAGTGAGTCTAATAATCGTTTATCTACTATGCTCAGACAGGTACAAAGCTCTTACTTATTAGAGCGCCCGACTATGCAAGGTATTGTTGCCGGCGATCAATCTTCACGTTTACTCAGCGATTTTAATATGGAGTTTTACGTAAAACCATTTGGCAAAATAGGTGAGGTACGTAATGAACCTTGATTTTAAATCGTTTACAGAAATCGATTGGAATGAAATCGAGCTCGATAACATCGGTGAGTGGCCCGTTATTGTAAAAGCAATATGCGGAACTTTTGTAGCTTGTTTGGTGTTGTTTTTTAGCTACAGCTTATTAGTGTCGGATGAAATAGACAGCTACCACAATGCCGTTGCTAAGGAAATTGAGTTACGCACAACCTACCGAACTAAATATGCAGTTGCCAGTAAGCTTGATATTTATCGTGAGCAAATGGTTGAGATGGAAGATAAATTCTCTCAATTATTAAAACGCCTACCTACTTCAAATGAGACGCCAGGATTATTGGACGACCTTTCTTATGTGGGTACAACCAGCGGGTTAACATTTTTAAAAATTGGTTGGTTGCCAGAAGTTGAAAAAGAGTTTTATACCGAGTTGCCAATTAAAATTGAAGTGGTAGGTACTTATCATGAGTTTGGCGAATTTGTAGGGAAAGTGGCTCAACTACCAAGAATTGTCAGTTTACATGACTTTTCTATTTTATCATCTGGCGAAAAGCAGCTAACATTCAGTGTAGTAGCAAAAACTTACCGTTATGAAGAGGGGGTGAGATGATGAAGCAGCTTCTCTTTTTAACCACTGCGATGTTTTTGCTCAGTGGCTGTAACGAGGATACATCGGAGCAAAAAGAATTTATTGATCAGGTTAAGGCAAATACCACGGCACGTATTGAAAAAATACCTGAGCTAGTTAAGTTTGAGCACTTTGAGTATAACGCCAAAGACTTACGTAGTCCTTTTGTAGCGCCAGAACCAGAAATTATTCAAAACAAGCTAACACAAGTTAAAAACTGTCTTCACCCAGATCCAGAGCGTGTTCGTCAGCCACTGGAGAAGTACCCATTAGATAATTTAGCAATGAGGGGCACAATAGGATCGAACGGCAAAACATGGGCGCTCATTACAGCTGCTGATGACACCTTGCACCGAGTAACAATAGGAAGCTATTTAGGCACCTATGACGGAAAAGTAAGCAGTGTTAATAGTGACTATATTGAATTAGTAGAATTAATCCCTGATGGGTCAGGTTGTTGGAAAGAACGTTTGACCAAATTAGAAATGTTAGAGGCGGCAACCAATGGCGCAAATTAATAAGAAAAAAGGTATACCCTATATGCACAAAGGTGAGTGTTCGCATCATCGTATTTTATCTGCTTTATTGTTTGTTTTTTTACTACTAATGACAAAAGCCGTAAGTGCAGCCCCTTTACTCTATGACGTTCGATATAATCCATTGCTTAAAGGTGAAACCGAATTACAGCTAGTTTTTGATGAAGAGTTGCAGCAGCAACCAGCAGTACAAGTTTTTAATAGCCCTGCAAGAATAGAGCTACTATTTGATGGGGTAGAATTAGATGAAGGGTTGACGAATATCGCTATCAACCAAGCTGGTATCAGTAACATCACGAGTATGATGACCAGTGCGGGTTTAAAAGTGACCATTAACTTGGACCGATTAAAAATTTATGAGACTGAAGTAAACAATAATTTAGTTTCTATTAGAATTTCTGATAACCCACTCACAGAGCAAATTTTAACAACCAGCGAAGATAAGCCTGCTTACACGTCTAATTATATTAACGGTATTCAAGCAATTGACTTTCGACGTGGAGAAAAAGGTGAAGCGAAAGTACTTGTTTATCTACAAGATACTCAGGCAGCTGTAGAGGTTCATGAAAGCGGTGGAAAAATCATTGCCGAGTTTCATCATACCGATATTTTAGATGATTTATTGTATGAATTAGATGTACTTGATTTTGGTACTGTGGTGAGCAGTATTGAAACGTTTAAAGAAGATAACCTTACACGTTTAGTGATTGAACCAAACACTGCATTTGCCTATACCTATCAGCAAATTGAGAATATTTTTACCTTAACGGTTGAGAAAGATGAAACGCAAAATGCCTACTTAGATGGGGGTAAAGAGTACTTGGGTCGTCCTATGACGCTTAATTTTCAAGATATCTCTGTTCGTGCTGTGTTACAGATTATTGCCGGTTACAATGATTTTAACTTGGTAACAAGCGACTCAGTGACAGGCAATATTACTCTTCGCCTTGATGGGGTTCCGTGGGATCAGGCGTTAGATGTCGTGCTTAGAATAAAAGGCTTAGACAAACGCATGGACGGTTCTATTTTAATGGTTGCACCATCTGAAGAGCTGGCTGCCCGTGAAGCAAAAGAGTTAAAAGCTAAACAGCAAGTTGAGGATTTAGAGCCACTTTACAGTGAATACATCCGCTTAAATTATGCAAAAGCAGAAGATTTTGCCGACTTATTAAAAACAGATACCAACAGTATTATTACAGCCAGAGGGAGCGTGTCTGTTGATCAACGTACTAATACGTTATTAATGAAAGACACTGCAAAAAGTATTGAAAGTGTTCGTCGTATGGTCGAAACTTTAGATATACCGGTTAAACAAGTGGTTATTGAAGCGCGTATGGTAACCGTACGTGACAACGTAACTGAAGACTTGGGGGTACGTTGGGGGTTTAGTGATCAGCAAGGCTCAGACGGTGTTTCTGGCACATTAGAAGGAGCTGAAACGATTTCTAATGGTAATATCCCTAGTCTTTCTGATCGACTTAACGTTAATTTACCAGTGGCGAATCCATCGGCGAGTATAGGTATGCACATTGCTAAATTGGCTAACGGAACATTAATTGATTTAGAATTAACCGCCCTTGAAGAAGAAAACAAAGGTGAAATCATTGCAAGCCCACGCATTACTGCTGCTAATCAGCAAAAAGCGCGTATTGAGCAAGGTACTGAGATCCCTTATGTGGAGTCAGCTTCAAGTGGTGCAACAACCGTAAGTTTTAAAAAGGCGGTACTAAGCCTAGAAGTGACACCTCATATCACACCCGATAACAAAGTTATTTTAAATTTAATCATTACTCAAGATACCCGAGGGGATACGGTTCAAACAGGTACAGGCCCAGCGGTTGCCATCGATACGCAACAAATTGAGACTCAAGTACTCGTTGAGAATGGACAAACGGTAGTGTTGGGTGGTATTTTCCAACAGCAAATTATTAATTCGACCAAAAAAGTACCTTTATTGGGCGACCTTCCTTACGTAGGAAGACTATTTAAAAGCACAAGCGAGTTCAATGAAAAGCGCGAACTGCTGATTTTTGTCACACCTAAAATCCAAATAGACTAAATATTTAAGCTATCTAGGTTGAATACCAGCTTAGATAGTATGGGTATGTAATTTAGTTATCGTGGTGTGAACACTCCCTATAAATGTACAATAAGACAGTATATAATTTTGATCATGTACTGTACTGCGGATGTATTTAAGGCTGCGTTTATGTTGTTTGTAATTCAGGCTCTTGTAAAGTTACCATGCAAAAGCTTTCATGAAGCAACAATGTAGTAACCTTAATTGCATAAATTTTAACCCTAGAAGATAAACTTGCCTATAATAAGGTGCTTTTTTGTTAACCAGTGGGTAATTATTTAGTTTAATTGCTCGTTATATGGCTTTTTATCCTAATTGACTTGAAATACCCGACCGATTACTGAGATAATCCCTTTCTTAATTTTGGGGCCAGGTCGTTAGGCGGGGTTTTATTTCAAATTTTAGAGTTCGTTTGTACTAAAAGATATGGCTGAGAAACGTAATATATTTCTAGTTGGCCCCATGGGGGCTGGCAAAAGCACGATTGGTCGTCACATTGCTGACCAATTACACCTTGAATTTGTTGATTCTGATCAAGAAATCGAACGTCGCACGGGCGCAGATATTGCCTGGGTATTCGATCTTGAAGGTGAAGAAGGCTTTAGACTTCGTGAAGAATCTGTTATTGGTGACTTAACCGAAATGCAAGGTATTGTACTTGCAACCGGTGGTGGCTCAGTAATGAGTAAAGAAGTTCGAAACAAGCTTTCGGCTCGCGGTATTGTTGTATACTTAGAGACACCGATTGAAAAGCAAGTTGCACGTACGCAACGCGACAAGCGTCGCCCATTACTGCAAACAGAAGAAGCACCTCGTGATGTACTTGAGCGCTTAGCAGAAGAGCGTGAACCATTATATAAAGAAGTAGCTGATTTTGTTGTACGCACTGATGAGCAGAGCGCGAAAGTTGTTGCTAACCAAATCATCGAGAAATTGGATTTTTAAAAGCCAGTATTAAAAAGGACTAACCCAGCATGCTTGAATTAACTGTTAATTTAGACGAGCGAAGTTATCCTATTTATATTGGCCAATCTGCACTTCAAGATACAGGCCGTCTAATCCATCACATTGGTGATTGTCGGCCTATCATCATTACTAATGAAACGATTGCACCGCTGTACCTTCAACAGTTGCTTGATTCATTAGCACAGCTAAACCCACTGCATTTTATTATTCCAGATGGTGAGCAATATAAATCACTCACTTGGTTTGAAAAAATTTCGGCATTCCTACTTGAGAATAATTGCGGCCGTGACACCTGCTTAATTGCATTAGGTGGTGGCGTTGTAGGTGATTTAACTGGATTTGTTGCTGCTTGTTATCAGCGTGGCGTCCCTTTTATCCAAATACCAACCACTTTATTATCTCAAGTTGATTCTTCAGTTGGCGGCAAAACAGCGGTTAATCACCCGCTAGGTAAAAATATGATTGGGGCTTTTTATCAACCCCAAGCTGTATTTATTGACACACGTTCGTTGCATACCTTACCAACACGCGAGTTTGCTGCAGGCATGGCTGAAGTTATTAAGTATGGCTTGATTTACGATACTGAACTGTTTGCTTATCTAGAGCATAACATCGCTAAATTACAACAATTAGACGAGACGTGTTTACAGCACATCATCTTCAGATGCTGTGAAATTAAAGCGCTCATTGTTGCACAAGATGAAAAAGAGCAGGGCCTTCGTGCGTTGTTAAATTTAGGGCACACGTTTGCGCATGCTATTGAAGCACAAATGGGTTACGGTGTTTGGTTACATGGAGAAGCAGTCGCAACAGGTATGGTGCTTGCTGCAAAGCTTGCTTATACTCGCCAAGATTTAACACGAGAAGATGTAGAGCGTATTGCTGCATTAATAGCGCAATATAGCTTACCAATCGAGATACCTAGCGATATGACCAGTGAGCACTTTTTACTGCATATGCGAAAAGATAAAAAGAATAAAAAAGGGACTATCCGATTCATTTTACCCACCGAATTTGGTCAATGTGCATTAGTTGATGATGTGTCTGATGATCAAGTCAGAGCATTGATCGAGCAATAAATGCAGTCACAAATTTTACCGAGCCGTGCGGCTTTGGTGGATAGAATCGCATTGCAATTTGAATATGGTCAAAACCTAATTGTTTTGTTGGGCACTTCTGGTTTAGGTAAAAGCTATTTGCTTGAAACCTTCATCACTGATAAATATAACGATTTTAATAAAGCGTTTGTGCAAGTTGGCGCTCAAATGACTGATGTGCAATTGATGACTCAATTATTAGAGCAAAGCTTTAATGCCCCTTTAATTGATCACAACCTGAGCTTATCACAAAACTATTATCAATTAGCGAAGCAACAACAATGCGGCGCGTGTTTATGGGTTATCGATGGCGGCAGGCACCTATCTGAAGAACTAATTGCAGAGCTCGAGCTGTTATCAAAAAGTGCGCCCAATGTGCTTTACATTATGATTGCATCGCAATCTAAATTGCCGTTTAAAGAGGCAGTTAATATTCATTTAGAGCCATTAAACTTGGTTGAAAGTAAGCAGCTAATGGGATGGTACTTCACGGCGCTACCTTATTATGAAGACCCTGTATTTAAAACCTTTTTAGTTGAAGCCCAAGGTAACCCAAGTCTTTTATTAGCCTGGCAGCCTAGCGAACAAGTTGCTGATATTATCGTAAAAGACAAAGTATCTTGGCGCTTACAGTTGCTCACACTATTACTCATAATTATGTTATTGATTATTGGCGTTGTATACAAAGCTGATATGACCCAATGGTGGAAAAATGCTAATAGTCAAAGCGATGAGCAAGTCCTCACAACCGCTATTACAACCGAGCAAGCTATTCAAAATAAACAACAACCGGTTAAATCACCAACCCTGTTTACTTCGCCACAGCCTATAACTAAAGAGCCAACTACAGATGAGAGTGCCCACAATGACGTGCCAGCAATTGTAGGAAGTTTAACTGAGCCATCGACTTTAACTGAACAAGAAAAGCCAGCACCGCCGCCGGTTGAAGAAGCGATTAGCGTACCTGAGGTGGTAAAGCAGCAAAGCCAAATAGTAAAAATACCCAGTAACTGGTACCTAGAACAACCTGAAGATAATTTTGTTATTCAGCTATTAGCCGTAACTCAGCAGCAGGTAGGCAATGAGTTTATTGCTGAACATAAGCTAGAAAGTATTACTAATACATACCAAACTAAACGAAATGGTAAAATGTGGTGGGTGGTAACAACAGGCAGTTTTGCTAACTTAAATGAGGCAAAACAAGCACTGCAAGCACTCCCTGCTGGAGTAAGAAAAAATAAACCTTTCTATAAAAAAATTAGCAAAATAAAACAAGAAATTGCACGAGTTGATCAGTAAACTCAGTGACTTTAGTGTAAAATCGCGCAACACCGAATTGAAGTAAAGAGCCAATGCAGCAAAAGAGTAGAGCCTTCCTTAAATGGGCTGGCGGAAAATACAGCCTCGTTGAAGATATTAACGCGCGACTAAATCAAGCAAGTAAACATGCAGATACCTTGGTTGAACCTTTTGTTGGTGCGGGCTCAGTGTTTTTAAATAGTAATTTTAAACACTATGTACTTAACGATATAAATGCTGATTTAATCAATTTATATAAAGAGCTTAAACGTTCGCCGGATGAGTTTATTAGCGATGCAAAAAAACTATTTGTTGATTTAAATAACCATCCAGATGCGTATTACGATTATCGTGTGCAGTTTAACCAAAGCAGCGATGTGTATGAGCGAGCTATTTTATTTTTATATATGAACCGCCATGGTTATAACGGATTATGTCGATATAACTTAAAGGGCATTTTTAATGTGCCTTTTGGTAAATATAAAAAGCCTTATTTTCCTGAAAAAGAAATGTACTTTTTTGCCAACAAAGCACAAAAAGCAACATTTACCTGCTTAGGCTACGATGATGTATTTAAACTGGTCCCTAAAAATGCGGTGATATACTGCGATCCGCCCTATGTGCCATTAAGTAAAACCGCATCGTTTACCTCTTACGCTAAAGGCGGATTTAATTTAGATGATCAGGCTAATTTAGCTAACTTGGCTGAGCAAGCGGCATTTGAGAATAACACGCCAGTCCTTATTTCAAACCACGATACCGTGTGGACACGCAAAATTTACAGTCAAGCATCACTGGATAAAATTCAGGTTAAACGTACGATTAGTCCAAAGGGCGGTTCACGAAATAAAGTGGATGAGCTAATGGCTATGTATTTAGCACCGAAGTCACGGTTGCATAAATAGCCAGTACAAATAATACAAACAGTACTACGGCAATAGCTATTAGCGTAATTGGAGAGTGTTGCTTAAAGTCTGTTTTGCGCTTATCTTCAGATTGAACACCAAAAAATGCAGCCAGTACGCTTTGTAACGCGCTAAAAAAGTGCTGCATTTAATTAAAATAATGGCTTGATTGAAGAGGGCTTGTGTTTGTCATCAGTACCCGTTAACAACTCTAGCAAGTCTAAGTAATGAAACTGAGCGCTACGACTATCGCCTGTTAACCAAGAGGCCCAAGACGAATCTTCTTCAATTTGAATGCAACGGGTTGCGCTATTATTAATAGCGTTGGTTTGCTCTTTATGAAGACAAATGTTGGCTGAGCCTAAATCTTGCTCAGTATTTGAGCAAAGCGATGTTGCTCCAATAATAACACTTACCGACGTGATTAATAATCCAATTTTAAAAGCACGCATAATATAAACCTAATAATTTAGTTCTTTGCCCAGCATAACAAAAACTGCTTAAATAATACACTTTATTTTTGTTATTGTTTATTTGTATTGTGTTTTAAATACTGAGTGGCCCCCGCTTAAAAACTGATTCTTTTTTTAATTATAAAGCCTACATCCTCAGCAGGTTATTCTTTTTCATGAATAGCCACAATAAGGCTTTAACATTACTTATTTGGCGCTATTTTTAAAGGTGCTACTTGGGTAACTTCGCTAATTAAGTTACATTAACGGCATAAATTATTCATTAACGGATTAGCGATGCTCAACTGTGAACAAAAATACTTAATAGCGCCCTCAATATTATCTGCAGACTTTGCACGATTAGGCGAAGATGTCGACAAAGTGTTAGCCGCAGGTGCTGATGTCGTTCATTTTGATGTAATGGATAACCATTATGTACCTAACTTAACGATTGGCCCAATGGTATGTAAAGCACTTCGCGACTACGGGATTAAAGCCCCGATTGATGTGCATTTAATGGTAAAACCGGTAGATAGTTTAATCCCACAATTTGCCAAGGCGGGTGCATCAATTATTACCTTTCACCCAGAGGCGAGCGAGCATATTGACCGTACTTTGCAATTGATAAAAGATGAAGGTTGCCAAGCAGGCTTAGTGTTCAACCCTGCAACGAGTTTAAGTTACCTCGATCACGTAATGGATAAAGTAGATGTGATCTTATTAATGTCAGTAAATCCTGGGTTTGGTGGGCAAAGTTTTATTCCACAAACACTCGAGAAACTGCGAGAGGCAAAACAACGCATTGTTGAATCTGGACGTGATATTCGTTTAGAAGTAGATGGCGGTATTAAAGTAGATAACATAGCAGCGGCGGCTGAAGCGGGTGCAGATATGTTTGTTGCAGGCTCAGCTATTTTTAATCAGGCTGATTATAAAACGGTGATTGATGAGATGCGTCAGCAATTAGAAAGTGTTGAATAATGAAATATGATGCAGCGTTTTTTGACTTAGACGGCACCCTAGTTGATAGCGTGTACGACTTGTATATGGCTTTAAATTTAACACTTAGCGATTTAGCGTTTCCAATTGTCAGTCAGCGATTAGTTGAAAGCTGGGTAGGTAATGGCATTGAGGTGTTAGTGAAACGAGCCCTTTGCGGCGATATGCAAATTAGTGAGCACCTCGATGAGGCTTTAAGCGAACGAGCTATCAATCTGTTTTATCAACATTACAGTGAGCAGGTCGGTGAATACAGTGTGTTATATCAGCATGTTGAAACTGGTCTTGCTGCTCTCAGTGGTATGCCTAAAGCACTTATTACTAATAAAGCACGCCGCTTTACTGAAATGCTTTTAGATAAGCTCGCTATTCGCAGTCATTTTGAAGTGATTGTTTGCGGTGACGACATGGCAAAAAAACCGTCACCTGAGCCGCTATTATTTGCTTGCGATGCATTAAATATAACGCCTTATAAAGCGATTATGATTGGTGATTCAAAGAGTGACATACTCGCAGCGCAAGCCGCTAACATTGACGTGATAGCGCTCACTTATGGGTATCACCAGGGAGAGCAGTTAGCGGATTATAATCCGCAGTACCTATGCGATAACTTCTTAGCTATAATACCGACACTAACACAGCGTTAAGCATTTTTAATTAAGTAAAAATAAAGGAAAATCATGAGTAAACCAGTAGTATTAAGTGGCATGCAGCCAACCGGTGGTATGACAATAGGCAACTATGTTGGCGCTATTAACCAGTGGGTTAAGCTACAGGAAGAATATGATAGCTACTTTATGCTTGCAGACTTGCATGCAATTACCGTACGCCAAGACCCTGAATTATTGCGTGCTCGTGTACTCGATGGCGTTGCGTTATATACGGCATGCGGTATTAACCCAGAAAAAGCGGCGTTATTTGTACAATCTCAGGTACCTGAGCATGCGCAACTTGGCTGGGTATTAAACTGTTATGCGCAAATGGGTGAGCTTAATCGCATGACCCAGTTTAAAGATAAGTCGGCAACGCATGCTAATAATATTAATGTGGGGTTATTTGCTTATCCGGCTTTGCAAGCGGCTGATATTTTACTGTACCAAGCAGACAAAGTACCTGTAGGTGAAGATCAAAAACAGCATCTTGAACTAACGCGTGATATTGCAACTCGCTTTAATAATGTTTACGGCGATATTTTTACGCTGCCAGAACCGTATATTCCAGAATTTGGTGCGCGAGTCATGAGCCTGCAAGATCCACTGAAGAAAATGTCTAAGTCAGATGAAAATCCAAATGGCTTTATTATGATGTTAGACGAGCCGAAAAAGATTGAGAAAAAGCTTAAAAAAGCAGTTACCGATTCTGACGAGCAAGCGCGTATTTACTTTGATCGCAAAGAAAAGCCAGGTGTATCTAATTTACTTACGCTACTAAGTGTGGCAACTAAGCGCTCAATTGAAGAGTTAGTCCCTGAATACGAAGACAAAATGTATGGCCATTTGAAAAAAGACACCGCAGCAGCTGTTGTCAGCATGATTGAGCCAATTCAAACACGTTTTAAAGAAATTCGTGAAGATCAAACACTTCTCAATGACATCATGAGAACAGGGGCTGAAAAAGCAAGCGCGCGTGCAGAAACTACATTAAAAGCAGTTTATGATGCGGTTGGGTTTATTCCACGCCCATAAGCGCGTTTATTTGCAGATACAAAAATGCCGCTAATTTAGCGGCATTTTTTATATCACGCTGATTAACATTAAAAAGCCAAATATAAATAGAAGTGACATTGCTTGCTTGTCTGTTTTATCCATCAATCGGCCTTAGCAGTTGTTTTGGAAGTTGTATTGTTAATATCAACTAAAGATACTTGGTAGCCTTTATTCTCAAGTAATGTCAGTAAGCTATCTTCTCCGGCGAGGTGTCCTGCGCCCACAAGTACAAATTCACTTTTATCGTTTTTAAACATTTGTTCTAGTTTAACTAGCCAGTTATTGTTTCTATCGGTCATTAATTGTTTATAAGTTGCAGGATCATTTTTTTGCATCGGTTCAAGTGCTACTGTATAGAGCGATTGTGTATCACCCTCACGCCAAGCTGAGAGTAATTTTTTAAACATCACACCGTAATTGTCAAACCCAGCTAAATTATTTTTGATAAAGTCATTTTCGTTATGTTCACCCATAGTCTTAAATAACTCTAACTGAAATGCCATCGTCTCTAAGTATTGTTGTTCTTTATTATCTAATGTCGCTTTTTTAGTAAAGTAAGCGTCAACGCCTTCACCCATTAAATTTTGTTTTTGCAACTCCATCGACATCAGCACAATACTAACCATTGCTGGGCGAAAGTTATCTAATTTATTCAGATTTGCACCAAATTCAGCCAGCTTGTTTTCTAATGCGAGCTTTACCTCTGGAGTTAGCTTTTGGCTCAATGTTTCATTATTTTTATAGGATAGTGCGCTCAACATTTTCATTTGTGCTTGTGCATCGCTAGGATCAGGTATTGGTGCTTCTAATACAATAGTATCTGCTTGTTTATAGGCGTGGTTAAACTCCACTGGTAGAGGCATTTCTGATTTCGGTAAAATGTGTACTGTGCCGCCAATAAATAATGAGTCATTTCCTTTGCTTACCTGCCACACTGAGCTTTGTGCTTGCACAGTCGTTGCTAATAAACAGCTGCTCAATAATACAGTTGCTGAAAATACTTTTTTAGTAAATGCGTTCATAACACTTCCTTAATGAAATTTTATTTATTATTGATTGGTTAAAATAGTGCTTATATAAGTTGTTAGTGATGACGTTATTTTCGAAAGGTTGCTATCAATTTTTGCGTTCATCTTGTTTATAGAAGATTCAAAGTCGGCCGTTATTTGATTCTCTATACTAGTAAATAATGTTTCAGTGTTTACTTCATGCTTAATGAGTGAATCGGTGTTTGTAGCATAAATTATTTGATTGCTATTGATAACTATTTCACCGGCTGCACATTGCCCTGAATTAGCTAATAGCGTGTTGCTTTTGCTTTCTGTAGCGACTGCAGAGGCTGTACTAAATACTGTTGCTAATATAATTACGGGTAATACTTTTTTAGTTGCGTTATTCATAATGAAACCTTTTTTATGTTTAAAAGTCAGCTTAATTAACATTTAAAAGTCGTGTTCAGTAAGCTGCTTGTTGATGACGTTTTAAAGAATATCGCTGAATTTACCGAGAGTCGCTTATCTAGATGTGAGTGATTTATTTATAAGAATTTTTATTGTTTTTATTGTTTTAAATTAAAGTGTTAGCCTTAAACCTTATCTGCAGAAATAAGGTTTCTAATTCACCTAACTATATTAAAAAGTGTACCTGTGATAGGGTTAGTGAAAAATAAAAATACGTAAACACTATGAATTATCAAATCGGACCTTGGCAATTTATTAGTAATCGCTGTGTGATTACTTCAAACAACATGGAAAGGGAATTAGACCCACTTTTAGTAAAGCTGTTACTGTATTTTATAGATAAGCCTCAACAAATCGTTTCCCGTCAAGCGCTAATAGAGAGTGTGTGGCAGCAAAGCTTTGTAGACGACAATGCGATTAATCGTGCTATTTCAGAGTTAAGAAAGCAGCTTGCTCACCCCATTGAAAAAGCGCCGCTTTTGAAAACGCATTACCGTAAAGGATATAGCCTAACAGTCATACCAGAGCGCTTAACGCAAGCAAACGCTTCTGAAAAGCCTGCAAACTTTTTGCCTGACTCACCGGATATTTCTGCAAAAAATGAAGAGGTAGTGACTGCAACTACTTCTCAACCGGTTCAAAGAACGAATAGTAAAAAGCTTTTGATCTATTCTTTAGTCGTCATTATTTTTATATGCTTTTTAGTATGGTTTGGGTTGTTTTTTATTAATGCACCTTCTAGCGAAAAGATTAAACAGATCACGGTTAATAAGGTAGCAAGCACGTGGAATATTGGCAGTGAAGTTCACCCTGAATTATCCTCAGATAAACAATATTTAGCTTACACCAATATAGAACCTGAAAATGACGTAATGCATGCATTTGTTAAGCGTCTTTCAGATCAGCGAGAGATTGAAATTACCTATCCAGGCTTTCAGGTGTCTATTTTATCATGGCAGTTAAACCAGCACTCAGTGCTATTACAAGCTACCAATTTAAAGCAGCAAAAGTGCGAAATGGTACTTGTTGATTTAAGCCAGTTTCCTGTTATAGGGGAGGCTACCTCTATTAAAAAGTGTGACCTTAGATATACAGGTTATGCGCAAGTAGACGAAAGTGGTGAACATATTTATTACACCGAATATAAAAATGAGCATGAAGGTTCAGGTTTATATAAATTTGATTTAGAACTTAAAAAAGAATTCATAGTGATCCCACCACCAGGGGTAATGTATGGCGTAATCATGCCGCGTTTATCTCATTCTGGTAATAAAATAGCATATATACTTAGTCAAAAGGGTAAGCCTTTTTCTGTATTTAGTTATAACTTTGAGACCCATGAAACCAAGCGGTTATTTAAAGCAGAAAAAAGCACGATTAGCTTTGCATTTGATTGGCTTGCTGACGATAAAGGCGTGATTGTATTTGAAGGTTCTGAGCTTTCAACCATTATGTTTGATGAAAAAAACATTGTTAAACATACGCTAACAGTAACCCCAAAGATAACTCCTTATTATATAGCGGTTCACTCTGCCAATAGTCTTTTTTATTCAGAGAATAAAACCCAATCATACTCGCTAATTAAAGCAACAGACCCTTTTGGCGATACACCTAAGTATGAAACGCTCTATAAAAGTGATAAAGACGACTACAACATTATTGAAATAGTTAATAAAGAAGGGCCTGCGCATGTTTTCGTATCTGAGCGTTCTGGCAGCAGTCAATTATGGCTCTCTCAAAATGGTTTTACAAAGCAACTTAGCTTTTTTAATTATGATGATGCCCCTTCGATTTTTGCATTAGGAATGCTCAGAGCTTCTCCCAATAAGCAGCGCATAATGTTCATAAAAAATAAAAGCTATTCACTTTATGACGTAAGCGCTCAAAAATTTTATCCGTTAGAAGAATTTAATAAGCATAAAATAATAAGCTATATTTGGTCAAAAAATAACGAAAGCATTATTTATATTAAGCGACTTGGTTCAAAAAATATATTGGCAGAGTTTAATTTACTCACTCGCGATACACGCGTGATAGAAGGAGTAAAAGCGAATAAACTCATTTCAGATAGTAAAGGTAACGGATACGTAACCAATGATAATCAATTAATTCGCCTTTCAGATAGGCAAAGCTGGGAATTACCTAAAAATGCCAAAAAGTCAGTTGCATATGGCATTAGCAAAAACTATTTCTATTATTCAGATTCTATTTCTAGAATCGCTAGGCTAAATTTACAAGATCAAACCATACAAGATACACACGTGGACTTTCGACCTATTGGTTTTGAGGTAAACGAAAGCAATGAAATATTGTTTACGGGATCTAAGTATAAAGATATGCAAATAGTACAAATTAGTTGGGGCGAATAGCGCTATTCATTATGCTGAAAAAGCCAGCGCGCGTGAAGAAACTACATTAAAAGCAGTTTATGATAAGGGTGGGTTTATTCCACGCCCATAAGCGCGTTTATTTTTTATACTTTAATGTTTTGTAGCAGAAATACCGGCAGACTCACAGGCTCTAACTATAAATTGATAACCGTAAGGCATGCTTTGATCAGGCGTTATTTCAATAATTTCGTAATCATTGAGCTCGATTGACTTACTCTCTGTTGATTTCTTACAACGTGAATAACTGTCTGCTTCATAACTATAGGCAAACATGGCAATTAAGCGCTTACTACGTTCAAAGTAGCCTTTAGTATCTAAAAACTGTCTAACCGTTTGAGTGTTCTTATCTTCGCCTTCTAAGCGAATACCAAATGTTTTTGTCTGAGCGCCGTCATTGTCTGAAGAGGGGAGTTTTTTCTCTATTTGCTCACTCAATTTTTCTATGGCTTGCTCTTGCTCAGCGGGGGATTTATTTGCGAGCGATTGGCTATTTTCAAAGCTATTTACTATATCGTTTAATACTTTTTCAGGCGGTTTTTCATCAATAAATGCAATCAGACTTACAAACACTACCGTCGCTAAAAAAAAGCGGGTTAATGCAGTTAGAAGTGGTGAGTAGCTTTGGCTAATAAACTTTATGCGATCAGATCCAAATGGCTTGATTAGTAATAACACTATGATGTAAAAAGGCAAAATAAGTTGTAAGCCGAGCAGTGTTGCCAGAGTTATTCCTAGTGTCCAAGGCGGTAAATATAATAAAGTGGCAAAGTTATGAGTGTAATTAAAGTGATTAGCTGATACCTGAGTGACTTCATTTACAATGCCACTAGCACTTGCTAAAACAAAGTTAGCAATACTGGCATAAAATACCAAAATAAGTGCTTTACCGGCGAGTGAATTCCATAGTTGATTAAACTTAGGCCAAAATTCTATGATCAGCGCAATAATAGTAATAGTGGCACATAGCCACGTTAACTTAAAAATGGCTAGGGTTATAAACGCAAGCAGATAAAGTTTTTGCGCGGTGTTAAGGTTAAACCATATGCTTTTTATATGGCTAAGCAGTTTAACTTGGTGTGGTTGCCAGCTTTTTTGCTGTTGCTTAAACTGCTTATTAGCACGCCATTTTGCAATTTTTAAATACCTTAACACCGACTTTCCTTATCTAAAGCGTATTACCGCTATTTATTTAATAGCGGTTTTAAGTAGTGCCCAGTATGTGAGCGCTGACATTCAGCTACTTCTTCTGGTGTACCTGCAATCAGTATTTCACCGCCGCCAGCACCACCTTCAGGGCCTAAATCAACGATCCAGTCGGCTGTTTTGATTACATCTAAATTGTGCTCAATCACTACAATGGTATTGCCATGATCGCGCAGACGATGCAGTACTACTAATAACTGCTCTATATCTGCAAAGTGCAGGCCTGTTGTTGGCTCATCTAATATGTATAGCGTTTTACCGGTATCACGCTTAGAAAGCTCACGTGCTAACTTAATTCGCTGTGCTTCACCACCAGAAAGTGTTGTAGCGGCTTGGCCTAAGCGGATATAAGAAAGTCCAACATCCATTAGGGTTTTAAGTTTGCGTGCTATAGCCGGTATTTTATCAAAGTAGTCATGGGCATCTTCAACGGTCATGTCGAGCACTTGGTTGATGTTTTTGCCTTTATATTGTACTTCTAAGGTTTCGCGATTATAACGTTTACCCTTACACACATCACACGGTACATAAACGTCAGGTAAAAAGTGCATTTCTACTTTAATAACGCCATCACCTTGGCATGCCTCACAACGCCCACCTTTAACATTAAAGCTAAAGCGACCCACTTTGTAACCACGTGAACGGGCTTCTTGAGTACCCGCAAACAGCTCACGAATACCGGTGAAAATACCAGTATAAGTTGCAGGGTTTGAACGCGGTGTGCGGCCAATAGGGCTTTGGTCAATATCAATCACTTTGTCAAAGTGTTCAAGGCCTGCAATTGACTTGTAAGGCGCCGCTTCTGCGGTTGTGGCACCATTAAGCTCAGTGTGAGCGAGTTTAAATAAGGTGTCGTTAATGAGTGTGGATTTACCTGAGCCCGATACACCGGTAATACAGGTCATTAAGCCAAAGGGTATTTTTAAATCAACATTTTTTAAGTTATTACCGGTAGCGCCAAACAGCTCTAACCATTTATCGTTAGTAGCATGGCGCTCTTTAGGCACTTCAATTTTACGCACCCCCGATAAAAACTGACCGGTAACCGAGTCTTTGCTCGCTAAAATATCATCGCGTGTACCTTGAGCAATAACATGGCCGCCATGCACACCAGCACCTGGACCAATATCAATAATATGATCTGCCGCGCGGATCGCGTCTTCATCATGCTCTACAACAATAACGGTGTTACCTAAATCACGTAAATGCACTAAGGTTTTTAATAAACGGTCGTTATCACGTTGGTGTAAACCAATAGATGGTTCATCTAATACATACATTACACCTACTAATCCAGCGCCAATTTGACTCGCTAAACGAATACGCTGTGCTTCACCGCCAGAGAGCGTGTCGGCGCTGCGCTCAAGTGATAAGTAATTTAGGCCAACATTTATTAAGAAAGATAAACGATCGCGAATTTCTTTTAAAATCTTCTCCGCAATTTGGCCTTTTTGCCCAGTCAAATGCAAGCCTTCAAAAAAGCTCATTGCCTCACCAATACTCATATGTGTGATGGTTGGTAAGTTAGTTTGACCAATAAATACGTTACGTGCTTCTTGGCGAAGGCGCGAACCTTTACAACTAGGGCACGCTTGACTAGTTTGATACTTAGCTAGCTCTTCACGCACAGAGTTTGATTCAGTTTCGCGGTAGCGGCGGTTCATATTATTTAACACGCCTTCAAATACATGATTACGTGTAATTAAATCACCGCGGTCATTACGGTAATTAAATGCAATTTTAGTATCACCCGAGCCATCTAGAATAATTTTCTTATGTTCTTTTGCAAGCTCTTGATAAGGAACATCTAAATCAAAGTCGTAATGTTGTGCAACTGCTTGCAACATTTGATAGTAGTAAAAGCTGCGTTTATCCCAACCTTTAATTGCACCGCCAGCTAAACTTATCTCAGGGTTATGAACCACGCGATTAGGGTCAAAGTATTGCCTTACACCTAAACCGTCACAGCTTTGACAAGCTCCTGCAGGGTTATTGAACGAAAATAGACGCGGTTCAAGCTCTGTCATCGCATAGCCACAGGTTGGACAGGCAAAATTTGCTGAAAACAGCATTTCTTCAGCATTGCTATCGTCCATAAACGCAATGTTGGCAACGCCGCCTGACATTTCAAGTGCTGTTTCGAATGATTCCGCGAGACGTTGTTGCTGGCCGTCTTTGACTTTAAAGCGATCAACCACGACTTCAATTGTGTGCTTTTTATGTAGATCTAGTGGTGGTGGATCAGATAGGTCGCACACTTCGCCATCAATACGTGCGCGAATGTAGCCTTGGCTTGCAAGCTGCTCTAATAGCTTTACATGTTCGCCTTTACGGTCTTTAACAACAGGCGCCAAGAGCATTAGCTTTGTGCCCTCAGGCAGTGCCAGCGCAGTATCGACCATTTGGCTGATTGTTTGCGCCGCGAGCGGTAAATCATGAGTCGGGCAGCGAGGCTCACCGACTCGTGCAAACATCAAGCGTAAATAATCGTAGATTTCAGTAATAGTTCCCACGGTTGAACGTGGGTTATGCGAGGTTGATTTTTGTTCTATGGAAATAGCAGGAGAAAGGCCTTCAATATGATCTACATCGGGCTTTTCCATTAATGACAAAAACTGCCTTGCATAAGCAGAGAGTGATTCAACATACCGACGTTGCCCTTCTGCATACAGCGTATCAAATGCAAGTGATGACTTTCCTGAACCAGATAAGCCAGTAATAACAATTAGTTTATCACGTGGGATGGTTAGGCTGATGTCTTTTAAATTGTGCGTGCGGGCGCCTCGGACTTCAATGTTTTCCATGCTATCTCGTTTATTGCCAAAATTATTTGTTCAGTATCGCATAATACGCTGCAATATTAATCCTTGATCATCGAAAAAATCCTTAGTTATAGACGATTAATTATTGCCAAGCTTGTGATAGAATCCTCGCCTAATTTTTTAACACAGTAAGATCACGCAAATAATGACCGCATCTTCACTTAATTCACGAGAAAAACGCGCCGCCGTATCGTTAGCGAGTGTGTTTGCATTTAGAATGCTCGGCTTGTTTATGCTGATGCCTGTTTTAGCTATTTATGGTCAAGAGCTTGAAGACTTTTCACCTATCTGGATTGGTTTTGCAATTGGTGCGTATGGTTTAACTCAGGCCGTATTACAAATCCCAATGGGGAGACTTTCCGATAAAATAGGTCGTAAAAAAGTCATAGTCGGTGGTTTGGCGGTGTTTGCTTTAGGTTCGGTAATTGCCGCTTTGGCAGAGTCTATTCAAATGGTGACGGTAGGGCGCGCATTACAAGGCATGGGAGCTATAGCCAGCGCATTATTAGCGTTTGCATCAGATTTAAGCCGTGATGAACAGCGCCCCAAAGTTATGGCGGTGATTGGCATGAGCATCGGTATGAGCTTTGCGTTTGCGATGTTATTAGGGCCTATAGTGGCAGCTTCGTGGGGCATTGCAGGCGTATTTTGGCTAACGGCTATTTTGGCTGTGTGTGGTATTTTTATAGTCACTATGCTCGTTCCCAGTGCAATAAATAAAGCCCCTAAAGGCGATACGCTTGCCAGTTTTAGTGACATCAAAAAATTGATTAAACACCCACAGCTGGCACGTTTAAATGCAGGCGTATTATTGCTGCATCTAACATTAACGACTATTTTTGTAGTATTACCAAGCCAATTAATTAAAGATGGCTTAGTGGCCGAAAACCATTGGCAGCTTTATATTCCGGTTTTATTTTTGGCGTTTTTTTTAATGGTGCCAGTAATGATAGTGGCGATTAAAAAAGAGAAAGAAAAACAAGCCTTTATTGGTTCTGTTATGGTTTTAATAGTCAGCATGTTAAGTATGTCTATGTGGGCAAACAGCGTTGTTGGTATTGCGGTTTGTATGCTGTTATATTTTGTTGCGTTTAACTTTTTAGAAGCCACTATGCCGGCTCTTGTGTCGCGTATTGCTCCAGCAAGCCAAAAAGGCTCAGCCATGGGGGGGTATTCATCGAGCCAGTTTTTAGGCGCTTTTTTAGGCGGCATGCTTGGCGGGTATGTAGCACAAACAACTAGTACGCAAGCTGTGTTTGCGGCGGCGGCACTTGTTGGGGTAATATGGCTTATTATTGCGTGGAAAATGCAAGTCCCACCGAAAAGCAAAGTTATTAGTTTAATGACCCAATTAGATTCTGAAGAGCAGGCACAAACACTGGCTTCTCAGTTAGTTGCTTTACCCGGCGTAATAGAAGCAACCGTAGTTCGCGATGAAAGTCGTAGCTACTTAAAGATTAATGATAAAGAATTTGACCTAGACCAAGCCCGAAGAGTGGCTGGTTTAATCTAACGTTTATAGGAGATGGTTCCATGGCACGCGGTGTGAACAAAGTAATTTTGGTTGGTAATTTAGGGCAAGATCCTGAAGTTCGTTACATGCCTAATGGTAATGGTGTAGCAAATATTACCTTAGCAACTTCAGATAGCTATAAAGATAAAAACACTGGCCAAATGGTTGATAAAACTGAGTGGCACCGTGTGGTATTTTTTGGCAAGTTAGCTGAAATTGTGGGTGAATACTGCCGCAAGGGATCACAAATTTACGTAGAAGGTAAACTTCAAACCCGTAAATGGACTGATCAACAAGGCCAAGAAAAATACACCACAGAAATCGTTGTCGATGGCTTTACGGGTCAAATGCAAATGCTAGGTGCACGCGGTGGCGATCAACAAAGTGGTGGCTATCAAGGCAACCAAGGCGGGCAACAAAGCGGTGGTTATGGTCAAAATAACCAAGGCCAAAATAGCCAGCAAGGCAGTTATGCTCCACAGCAGCAATCTGCACCTGCTCAGCAGCCAGCACCGCAGCAAAACAACCAATACCAGCCACAGCAGCAAGGTGGTTTTGCACCACAACAAAATAGTGCACCACAACAGCAAGGCGGGTTTGCACCTAAGCCACAAAATGCACCGCAAGGTGGCGCATCAAACCCTATGGAACCAACAATCGACTTTGATGACGATATCCCGTTTTGACCTAAGACAAAAAGCAAAATGTTTAAAAGTTTTCTAGAAAGCCGCTATTAAGCGGCTTTTTTATTAAAAAAATGACCGTATTCCATTTCTACAGTTTTTAAATCTGAATAAACACTTCCTAAAGTAAACATATGAATGTGTAAAAAGCACTGTGATACTGGTGTTTTTATTTTTTAAGCCAAGCCCTCCTTTGTTCAAACTAATATATAAATAATGACAGCTGTTTAGTTAACTAATTGAAGGCTAAATATAATGTTTATAAACATTAAGTACTAACTTTTAAACCTTCGCTAAACTTTTATTGTTGGCTTGTACAATTGCAAATAGTAGACAACACTTTAATAACTTATTTGATGTGCCGGTGGGTTATGAAAGTCAGTAAATTTCACTTTACCAATTATTCAAATGCTTTGTTTTATGCTCTGTGTATCGCCTTGCTAGTGATTATTAATAGCGGTTTAAGTTTGGTTTTACAGCATCAAAACGAGCAAGTTGGTTTAAAGCTAGCGAAGCAATTGCAACAGCCATTGGCCAATGAAAAACAACTTATTGCAAATACGCCTTTTACGCTCGCGCCTAATAAAAACTCTATTTATATAGAAAAACAAAAACATTATTTTAGCGCTAACTCAAAAGGAATTTTGCTCTACTCATGGCCAGTTTGGTATAGCTATAGCTATTTGTTTTTAATAATAAACGCGGTTCTTTTGCTCGCTATGCTTTGTATTCGACGTTTTAAAAAGCCTAAAACAATAAAAAACAGCACAATGACCTCTAAACGTCAGCAGCACTTTAATAATAAGAAAGTACGTTATGCACCCAAAGTGAGTTCTTTACAGCTCGCTCCCATAGCGACAACTAATGTGCAGGAAGCAATTAAATATAATGTATTTGCACTTATTCAGTGTGAATGCCATTTTGATGCAAACACTGACTTACAAGCGACTCTTAAAGTCTTATTGGCAAAAGACTTTATTAATACGACTGAAATATCCGTTAAGTTATTAACTGCAGGCAATTTCGCTTTTACTCTCAAAGGGATTGATGCAATTGATAAACTCAATTGCGCTAAATATTTACATCAATGCATTGTAAGTGCCGCTCATGTATTGGCGCCAAGAACTGCACAGAGGCATGTAAAAGTAGGTTTATGTACTTATTATTCCGAGGCTGATCAGGTTATGGTGTATCAGTTGGCAAAGTCGGCACTTACTCTCTCGCAGCAAAATCGAGTTAAGCATTATCACCAATTAGCGTTAAATTATGGTCATGTCCAAAAGCTCGATAGACACTCAATATCACAACGAATTAAAAAGCAAAAATTAGCTATTTTATTTCAACCAGTATACGAGCTCGATAGCGGCGCTATTATTAAGCATTACGTATCAATTAAAAGTAATGACAGGGGAAATAAACAATTACTTAATCAAGAAAGTATCAGTCAATTTTATAGCGAAGGTGAGGCGCTGTTGCACGATCAAGCGGTAGTTATGCAAGTTAAAAAACTATTGCTTATAGATAAATCATCGTCAGTTATTAGTATTAAGTTACATCCTAAAAACTGGTTTAATAACGAGTTTTGGAGCTGGTTAACTGCTTATATCAATGACTTAAAAAACCAACATACACTGCAATTTTCTATAAATGAATCAGAATTCTTAAATAATCAATTACGTTTGCAAGGCGCTTTTGCAGCAATAGCGGCACTAAACTGCAATATTGTAATTAATGATGTGAGAAACAGTAAAAATATTTTTAAGTTTACGCTTAATAAACAAATATCAGGGCTTAACTTAGCTTCTGAACTTGTCCATGGGATAGAGCGCAGTAATTCACAACAAAAATACGTTAGGGGGATTGTGCATATAAGTAGATTATTGAGCTTGTCAGTCTTTGCACTTGATGTAGAGACGCCTCAGGAGCTACAACTTTTAAAAGTAATAGGCATTAGCGGCGCGCAAGGAGGATATTTTTCTAAATTACTCCCCAATTATACTCAAGTCGCATTTCACTAATGCTAAGCAATTAACAAGTTAAATATACTCTACACTAATTTGCGATATTTTAGCCCTTCTAAACCTTGCAACCCACCAGTATGTATTGCAATAATTTTGCTGTTAGGGGCAAAGTAATCATTATTGATGAGCTGCCAAAGTGCGTACATCATTTTACCACTGTAAATAGGCTCCAAGGGTAATTGATGTTGATGCTGCATGTGTTGGCAAAACTGCCATAACTCAGCTGTAAAACGACCATATCCACCACCGTGAAATTGCGTAAGTAGTTGCCAGTTATTTTGTGATTTTGCTTTAGGGCTAAGAGCGCGTATTTCGTCCCGCAGGTAGTCGGCTTGCTTTAAAACAGCAATCCCTAGTAGGTTGATTTTATTTGAGCTGCCCTCTATCAATCCAGCCAAGGTGCCGCCACTGCCAGTTGGACAGACTAAGTAGTCGTGCTCAGGTAAACTCTGAGCAAGCTCTTTACATCCCTCTATAGCAAACTCGTTAGTGCCTCCTTCAGGTAGAATGTATGCGTTTGGAAAGCGTGCCTGTAATGCGGCTAAATAGGCTTCATCATGTCGTTGTTTGTACTCTATACGATTGACTGCATGTAACTGCATACCACATTGCTGTGCAAATTTTAGAGTAGGATTATTTAGATCAAGCTGTGGGCCGCGCACAATTGCGTGGGTTGTTAAGTTAAACTCTTTACCAGCAGCGGCGCACGCATGAATGTGATTTGAAAAAGCACCACCAAATGTAAGTAATTCAGATTTACCCAGTTGTTGCATACGAACTAAATTGTATTTGAGCTTTCGCCATTTATTACCGCTGATAAGTGGATGCAATAAATCATCGCGCTTAATAGTTAAAGTTATTTTCTTGTCTGTTAGTAATTCACTGGTAATTGTTTGTAAATAGCTATGTTCATTAATACTGAATGGTATTGGCATTATCGCTCTTTTTCATTAGTTACATGATGAATGTGCTGTGTAATAGCGTTATTTTGACTCAGTTTTTATTACTTAAGCAAACTAAAAAATATGAATACGCGGCTAAATTGGCATCTTAATAGCGTAAAATGCAGATAAATCTCGGTGTTGTTAAATAAATTAGCTATTTAGTACAAATGAAACGGTTATTTACTGGCATGAAACGGGATAATAGTTGTAAACTGAGATAATAAATGAACAAAGCTTGTGTTTTGTGCTTCAAGTACATAGCATAAGGTTTTATTATAAAAAATAATAATAACCAAATAATTGCCGCTTTTTTGGGACTGGAATATATGCGAATTGCTCCTTTATCTCTGTTAATTTCTGCTAGCTTTTTTGCAAGCACAGTATTTGCACAAGATACAACTACTGTAAACAGAATTGAATCAGAGATTAATACGAAACAAACAGAATACACTCGTTCAACGACGATGCTCGACAAATATTTAAAAGAAGAGAACCAACTTCAAACACAACTTGAATTGCTGAGAACGCGTTCCACACAGCTTGATAAAGAAAAAAACCAAGCGTTGGAGGCGATGAATGATATGTATCGGCGTTTAATTGATAATCCGTCGCTAGACATTACCTCTGCACAATCGCGTTATCAAAAAGCCGTTGTTGATCAAGAACAAAATAAAAATGATATTTCTATGCAATTGGCGGCAATTGCATCCCATCTAAAAGATATTGAGCAAATTCGCGCTGATAAACATGCACTTCAAAACACGATTGAAAGCTTAAAAGTGCAATATACTACGGCGCGTGTAGAGCGATTACGCAATGAATTTACCCGAGAGGGTACGCTTGAAGTTGACCATACCATTAACTGTAAGCGCACTGAAACACTGGCGGCATGTGAGCAGAGCGGTCAGCAAATAGGGCTGAAAAAGGCAACTAAACGTTTTTTAGATCAAATATTTGAAAATCTTACAGAAAAACGTCTTGTTGAACCTAAGCGAGACATGGCTGGGGCACAAGTACAAATTTTAAGTAGTCACGTGATTAAGAGCGCATTTAGCGGGCAAGGTGATTACAACGTCAATTTAAGCGTTACTATGCGCGGAGATGTAAACAGCAGTCGTTTATGTCACTTACTTAGTGTGAATAATAGTTTTTGTTTAGAGTATGGTACCCCGCTGGCAAATACTTATCAGCCAGCTTATAGCACTACTTTCTCTGATAGTCAGTTAACATTCAGCGATAATGGGGATAATAAAGCCGCTGCCGTTGTCGCTAAAACAGTTAATAAAAAGCCTAAAGTGGTCGCTGAGAACAAGAAAGATCAATTAGTTCAGTTAACCTTACGCTCTAATGTACACGGCGATGAAGTATTTATTAATGATATTCGAGTAGGTTCTACTCGTTTGGTGACGAACTTACCACGTGGTTTGCATAAATTAGAAATACGCAAAGAGGGTTACATCCCTTATAAAGCGCGAATTGACTTAAAGAAAACGCGAACGCTTTTTGCTCAGTTGGAAAAAAAGTCAGAGTCGATTGCTGCACCGACTAAAAAGCGAGAGCAAATAATACAAGCAGATTGCCCAAAAGGAATGGAAGTTGATACACGCCCACCTATGGTGGACCCATCAGCAGTGATGATCCCCGTTGGCAAATTTAAAATGGGTGATATAAACGGCAATGGGCTTGAAAATGAACGCCCCGTGGTTGAAAAAACGATTAGTGAATCTTTTGCTATGCAGAGCAAAGAAGTGACTGTTGGCGCATTTGAAGCGTTTGTAAACGAAACGCAATATAAAACCGAAGCTGAAAAAGGCAAAGGTTGCGCATATTACCTCAACGGCGAACCTGTTTGGGAAGCAAGCTTAAATTGGCGTGCTCCAGGATTTGAGCAAACCAATGAGTTTCCTGCTGTGTGTTTGACAAAAAATGATGCTATTGCTTACGCTGAATGGTTTTCTGATAAAACAGCGCAAACGTATCGTTTACCTACTGAGGTTGAGTGGGAATATGCGGCGCGTGCAGGCACTGAGACAGAGTACCCATGGGGTAACGAAATTGGTAAAAACCTAGCTAACTGTGGTTGGTGTGGTAGCGAGTGGTCGAATAAACGCACGGCTCCCGTTGGATCTTTTTCTGCAAATGCATTTGGCTTATACGATACTGTAGGCAATGTATGGGAATGGACTAGTAGCACAGGGAATAAAAAAGATGCCGTTGTTCGCGGAGGTGCATGGAATTTTGCCCCTAGCCTTGCTCGTGCATCAACGCGTTTAATTTTAGCGCCAGATTTTAGAGCTAATTATATTGGCTTTCGCTTAATGAGCGAACGATAATATTTAATGGGGAAGCGGTGCTTCCTCTTTTTAATGATTACAAAGACGGCTGCGCTTTACATTGCTCATTGTGTTGAGAATGTTAAAGTAAGCGCAACTACAATAAGAACGAATTTCAAAGGTCATCCAGCCTCATGTTTAAAAAACTCCGTGGTATTTTTTCAAACGATCTATCGATCGATTTAGGTACAGCCAACACACTAATTTATGTAAAAGAAGAAGGTATTGTATTAAACGAACCTTCAGTTGTTGCTATTCGTCAAGAGCGTGCTGGTGGACCTAAAAGTGTTGCATCTGTAGGTACAGAAGCTAAGCAAATGTTGGGCCGTACGCCTGGTAATATTAAAGCTATACGTCCAATGAAAGACGGTGTGATTGCTGATTTTTATGTTACTGAAAAAATGTTACAGCACTTCATCAAACAAGTGCACAATAATAATTTTATGCGCCCAAGCCCACGCGTGCTTATTTGTGTTCCTTGTGGAGCCACCCAAGTTGAAAAGCGTGCAATTCGTGAATCAGCGATGGGTGCAGGTGCTCGCGAAGTCTACTTAATCGAAGAGCCAATGGCAGCTGCAATTGGTGCCGGTTTACCGGTGTCTGAAGCAACGGGTTCTATGGTGGTTGATATTGGTGGCGGTACAACAGAAGTCGCTATTATTTCACTTAATGGTGTTGTGTATTCATCTTCAGTACGCATTGGTGGTGATAAGTTCGATGAAGCCATTATTAATTATGTGCGTCGTAACTTTGGTAGCTTAATCGGTGAAGCCACCGCTGAGAATATTAAACACCAAATTGGATCGGCATTTAAAACAGACGAACCAGTAGAGATAGAAGTGCGTGGTCGTAACCTTGCAGAAGGCGTTCCTCGTTCGTTTACGCTTAACTCGCATGAAATCTTAGAAGCATTACAAGAGCCACTAATGGGAATTGTAAGCGCTGTCATGGTGGCGCTTGAGCAGTCTCCACCTGAGCTGGCATCTGATATTTCAGCGCATGGTATGGTGTTAACTGGCGGCGGCGCATTACTTAAGGATTTAGATCGCCTGCTAATGGAAGAAACGGGCATTCCAGTGGTTGTTGCTGATGATCCACTTACGTGTGTTGCACGTGGCGGCGGCAAGGCACTTGAGATGATTGATGTGCACGGTGGTGACGTTTTTAGTTACGATTAATGAAATCAATGTTTGAAAAAACGGTTTCTTTGCAACTGCGACTTTTTGTCGCAGTGCTTTTGAGTATCGTATTGATCCTTGGAGACAAGTACACGCAAGGTGGCGAGAACATTCGTACTAGTTTGAATACGTTGGTCAGTCCACTTATTTATGTTGCTAACCTACCTTACGAAGTATTTAGCTTTAGCGCCAAAAGTTTGCATACCCGTGAGCAGTTACTAACCGAAAACGAAGCACTCAAAAAGAAGCAAGTATTGCAAAGTGAGCAAATCCAGCAGTATGAGTTTTTAGCAAAAGAGAATCAAAAACTTCGTGCATTACTTGGCTCTTCCTCTAAACACACCAATCGTAAAATTATTGCTCAAGTACTTTCTGTTCATTCAAATCCTTATAGTCACCAAGTGGTGATAAATCGGGGAACCACCGATGGTTTAAGCGAAAGCCAAGCGGTGATTGATGATATGGGGTTAGTCGGGCAGTTGACTAAAGTTGGTTCAACAACCTCGCGGGTGCTGTTAATTACAGATACCACCCATGCAACACCGGTGCGTATATTACGAAACGATGTGCGCACAGTGGTTGAAGGTATCGGTAAAATTAACGTGCTAAAGCTATCACATGTGCCGCATAGCTTAGATGTTCGTATTGGTGATGTGCTGGTGACCTCTGGCCTAGGTGGTACCTTTCCTGAAGGTTATCCGGTTGCTGTGATCACCGAAATAACTCGTGATGAAGGCCAACCTTTTGCGCAAGTATTTGCTGAGCCGATAGCTCAATTAGATCGAATTCGGTTATTAGTGGTGTTATGGCTAAATCAGCAGGAGTTGATGGGTGATGATTAACCGTCATATGCTCTTAATCGCATTAAGTATTTTCTTTGCATTAGTAATGGCGCTAATGCCGTTACCTTTTTCACTTGAACCATTTCGTCCTGATTGGGTGCTGTTGGTGCTTATGTACTGGTCTTTGGCTTTACCGCATCGACTAAATATAGGGACTGCTTGGGTTGTTGGGTTATTAATTGACTTAGCAACAGGCTCCTCATTGGGTGTTAATTCCTTAACTTATTCAGTGTGTATTTTTGTTACTGCAAGTAACTTCCAAAAAATTCGCAATTTTTCATTGTGGCAACAAAGCCTACTTATAGGCTTGTTCTTAACGCTTTACCACTTAATGCAGTTTTGGTTAAATCACTTTTTACTTGGCGTTTATTTTAGCCCATATTACTTATGGCCTGTATTAACAGGCATGTTGAGCTGGATATGGGTATTTTTATTACTTCGAAAATACCGTAGACATTTTAGGATCAGATAATGACTTGCGCAGTATATTTAGCCTCCGCGTCTCCCCGTCGTAAAGAGCTTCTAACCCAATTGGGTATTGAATTTTCACAGTTTAGTGTTGATGCCGATGAAAGCCAGTTTGTTAATGAGCGCCCGCATGACTATGTAGAGCGTTTAGCGCGTTTAAAGGCGCAAATGGGCGTAGAGCAAGGTTATACTGACCGGCCAGTGCTAGGTAGTGATACTGTGGTGGTGATGGATAACCAATCATTATGTAAGCCTCGAGATAAAGACGATTTTACTCAAACCTTAAAGCGCTTATCAGGGAACACGCACCAAGTGTTAACTGCCATCGCTTTTGCTACATCAGATAAAGTACTCAGTTGTGTGGTCAGTACAGATGTCACCTTTAAAACGCTCAGTGATGAAGAAATACATGCTTATTGGCAAACGGGCGAGCCTCAAGATAAAGCCGGTGGTTACGGTATCCAAGGGGTAGGTGGGCGCTTTGTAACGCATATTTCGGGTAGCTATTTTGCCGTTGTCGGCTTACCTTTATATGAGACAGAACAATTATTAAATACATTCTTAAGAGGGTAGCATGAGTACAGAACTACTGATCAATGTCACGCCAAGTGAAAGTCGCGTTGCCCTAATCGAAAACGGTGTATTACAAGAAATTCAGCTAGAACGTATTGGTAACTTAGGTATCGTGGGTAATATTTACTTAGGTAAAATAAGCCGCGTGTTACCAGGTATGCAAGCCGCTTTTGTTGATATAGGCCTAGAGAAAGCCGCCTTTTTACACGCTTCAGATATCGTTAATAGTGCCTCTATTGTTGAGGGCGTTGACGACGAGCCGATTAAAAAAGTCCAAGATATTCGAGAACTGGTTCGCCAAGGTCAGTACATTATGGTGCAAGTGGTTAAAGACCCTTTGGGTAGCAAAGGGGCACGTTTAACCACTGATATCACGATACCTTCACGGTATTTAGTGTTTATGCCTGATGCGACACATGTTGGGGTGAGTCAGCGTATCGAAACGGAAGAAGAGCGTGCAAGGCTGAAAAAAATTGTAGCCGAATACGGCGATGAAAACGGTAGTTTTATTGTCAGAACAGCTGCTGAAGGCGCAAGTGAAGCGGAGCTGAGACACGATGCAGCTTTTTTAAAAAAGCTCTGGGATAAAATTGTCTCTAGACGCAGAAAAACAAGCAAAGCCAGTATCTTGCATGAAGATCTTACACTTGCCTTTAGAACGTTACGTGATTACGTTGGTGAAGATATGGAGCGCATCCGTGTTGACTCTAAGCTTACCTACCAAGAGCTTAAGCTGTTTACTGAAGAGTTTGTGCCTTTGTTATCACAAGTGCTTGAGTATTACCCAGGTGAGCGCCCCATTTTTGATTTATTTGATGTAGAAAGTGAAATTCAAAAAGCACTGCATCGTAAAGTTACTTTAAAATCGGGTGGTTATTTGATCATAGATCAAACTGAAGCGATGACCACTGTTGATGTAAATACAGGCGCTTTTGTTGGTCACCGTAACCTTGAAGAAACTATTTTTAATACCAACGTAGAAGCAACCTCTGCTATTGCTCGTCAACTAAGGCTGCGCAATTTGGGCGGTATTATTATTATCGACTTTATTGATATGGTAAGCGATGAGCATAAACGCCGTGTAATGCACTCATTAGAATCTGCACTCGATAAAGATCGTGCCAAATCTAATATCAATGGTTTGTCGGCATTAGGCTTAGTTGAAATGACCCGCAAACGTACCCGCGAAAGCCTAGAACATGTATTGTGTGATGTATGCCCAGCATGTTCAGGGCGAGGCTCACAAAAAACAGTTGAGACAGTCTGCTATGAAATTCTTCGTGAAATAGTACGTGTTAATCGCGCTTACGATGCAGATAAGTTTGTAGTGTATGCTTCGCCTGCAGTTTGTGAAGCGCTATTAAATGATGAGTATCATAACCTCGCCGAATTAGAACTATTTATTGGAAAGCAGGTCAATATTCAAACTGAAAGTTTATACAGCCAAGAGCAGTTTGATGTGGTAATGATGTAATGAAATTTAAAGCGGCCTGTTTTTATTGTGTGCGAAAATTATGGCAAATAAGTGCTGTAATTTTAGTACTACTGGCCGTGATTGTTTCTATTTTAAAATACACCTTACCCTACGCGAACGATTATAAAGGAGATATAGAAAGCTACCTTGATGATAAGTTTGATATTAGTTTATCTATAGGTGCTATATCAGCAAGTTGGCAAGGCAGTGGTCCCGCTTTAGTACTCGAAGAATTATCATTTAAAGACAACCAAACAGCCCCTATCTCTTTAACCATAGCTAAAACCAGTTTAGAGCTAAACCTTTGGGAAAGTTTAAAGTCGCTGCAGTTTAAATCAAATTACTTTGTGATCAATGGGTTTCATACCAAGGTTAATGTCGCCAATTTATTTGCTGGTAATCAAGATGAAGTTTCATTTGAGCAAAAAGAATTAATAGAAGGACTGTTTTTAGGCGAAACCGGTCACTTTGCAATAGAAAACTCCAGCATCAGCTTTGTACTAGAAGATAACAAAGAACGTAAATTGTTATTAGAAAACATTGTATGGCAAAACCAGGATAAACAGCATCTTGGTAGTGGTAGTCTAGCGCTACCGGGTATTTCTGTGGGTAATTTTGATGCCCGTATTGCGCTCAAAGGTGAAACCTTAGAGCAAATGGTGGGCGATTTATATGTGCAGGCTAATCAGGTTGATGTGTCAAATTGGTTAGCCCAGTACATTAATACTCAAAAGCAGCAACTACATAGTGATTTAAATTTGCAAGCATGGCTTAGGCTAGAGCAAGGCTTAGTAAGTGACGTAAAAGTACAGTGGTTACCGAGTGCGGTAAATTGGCAACTCAATGAGCAAACACAAAAAGTCAGCCTAAGTGAAGGGGGATTTCATTTATACCCTGAGCAAAATAGCTGGCGGTTAAAAAGTACCGGCCTAGCGTTTAGTACCAACGAGATAACGTGGCCTAGCCTCGAATTTGAAGCTTTATTAGGCAAGCAGAATAAAATATGGCTACAACAACTCGATTTAGCCCTATTAAATGATTTAGCAGAATTAACTAATTTTACTGACTTAACCCCTTTCTTAGCTCGCCAACCCAGTGGTGAAATAAAAAACGCGTACCTAGAGTTTGCCGATGCAAAGCAATGGCAACTATGGTTTGAAGCCGATGAAATTAGCTGGCAAGAGAAAAACGCCGTACCCGCCGCTCAATCTTTAAGGGTTGATGGATTAGTTAATCAGCAATATGGGCGGATCACTATTTTTGGTGAAAACAGCCATTTAATTACAGGTGCTAGTTTTAGTAATAATATTGACTATAACCAGCTAAACATCGAATTAGATTTAGCTAAGCGCTCAGGCGATTGGCATATTAGCAGTGATAACCTGTGGCTTGATAACAATGAAGTGACCTTAAGCGCACAGATGCAATTAAGTTTAGGTAAAACGCCTCGCTTAGATTTATATGCCGAAGCATTTGCCCCCGATGCCAGTATTGCCGGTCATTATTTTCCCTTAACGTTAATGAGCCCTGAGTTAGTTAGTTATTTAAATGGCGCAATAAAATCAGGTGAAGTAACAAATGCTCAGGTGTTATTTTCTGGTCCATTATCAGGCTTTCCATTTGACGATGGTTCTGGGCAGTTTGATGTTTTAGCGCAAATAGATAATGCTACCTATCAATTCGATCCAGCTTGGCCAGCAGTCACAAATGCCAGTGTAAAGCTGCATTTTGCAAATCAGCGAATGGATATTTATAGCCAGCAAGGCCAACTGGTAAACCTTGACGTTGGCAGTAGTGTGCATGTGAGTATTGATGACTTAATGGGCGATGCGCCATTGGTGGTTAGTATTGATAAGCAAGCTGAGCTTGAAAAAATGCACGATTTTTTTGTCGCCACGCCTTTAGCAAATCCATTAGCTGATATTTTTAATGTTGTGCAAGGACAGGGGCTTGCCAGCGCAAACATTGAATTGCTAATCGGTTCACAATTTAAGGGCGGAGCGAGTGTAACTGGTAAGGTTAATTTACTCGACTCACCTCTTTATATTTCTGCTCCCGGTATTTCGCTTGAGCATTTAAAGGGTGAACTTAGCTTTAATAATCAACAAATAAACCTCACCGATGCTACGGCTACATGGCTTGGTATGCCATTAACGATTAACTACACTAGTGACGCAAACGCAGAGGATTATCGCGCTAATATAAATATAAATGCTCAGCTTGATGCACAAACACTCATAAACCATGGTCAAGGTATCTTAGATGGTTACTTAAGCGGGCAAAGTGACGTTGATATTGCTTTAGAGCTTAATTTTACCGAGCAAGGGTTTAACTATCGTGCCGAAGTTGAATCGCCACTTATTGGCTTAAATAGTTCCTTGCCAGGAGTATATACAAAAAGCAGTGAGCAAATTTGGCCTCTGAGTGCGGTTATTCAAGGTGATGATATCTCTAATCTGATCACTGCAAATATTAATGAGTTATTTTATTTCAATGCCATTCTAGACAATACTCAATCGCAGTTTACCAACGCTCATTTTATCATCGGTGAAAAAGACTTAGGGCTTAACTCACAAGATTTAGCAGTGAGTATTAATTTAGCGCAGAGTGAGTTATTACCTTGGATTGATTTAATTGATCAAATTATTAATGTGGCTAAAGCGCAGCCTGACAGTGCCTCGCCGGGCGTGATGCCGCCTTTACATGAAGTGGTTGCGAATATTAACTCTTTTAACGTGAGTGGCATGCAGTTTAATGATTTTGATATGCGTTTATCGCCCCTAAATAATAATTTGCAATTAAAGCTCAATGCCAAAGAGTTAAGAGCCGAAGTATTTATACCTAGCGGGCAATCAAGTCAGCCGATTCGAATTAATAGCGATTATTTAAGGCTTAATTTTTTAGATACAGAATCAGAGCAACCGAGCGAAAAATCAACCCCTGAACAACTTGCATGGCTTACAAAATTACCGGCTATTGAATTTGAATGTGCCGATTGTAAAGTAAGTCATTATCAGCTTGATAAGGTAAGCGCCTCATTGTTAGGCGATGGTAAAAAGCTGCTTATTTCTGAGCTAGTGGTTGATAAGGGCGACCATATATTACGGACTAAAGGGCAATGGCAGAATGGCCTAACGGCGATGAGCGGTGAACTTAAAAGTGATGATATTGGCGCCTTATTTAATGAGTTTGATATTACCACCACTATTAAAGACTCAAACGCCAATCTAAATTATCAGCTAAATTGGCAAGCGGCACCTTATGATTTAGACATTGCCAGTTTGGATGGCGAAATTAGCTGGGATTTAGGCGAAGGCCATTTAACTGAAATCAGTGATGGAGGTGCACGCGTATTCTCATTACTGAGCCTTGATTCATTAGTGCGTAAGCTAAAGCTTGATTTTAGAGATGTATTTTCTAAAGGTTTTTTTTATAACAGCATGCAAGGCACCATGCAGATAGATAAAGGCATTGCCTATACCCAAGATACTAAAATGGATGGGGTACCTGCCGATCTCTCTATAAAAGGGTATGCAAATTTAAATACTCTCGAAATTGACTACGACTTAGCCGTGGCACCACAAGTAACCTCGAGCATTCCGGTGATTGTGGCTTGGATGGTTAATCCAGTAACGGGGCTTGCAGCTTTAGCAATTGATAAAGTGATTCATTCTGCCCGAGTGATCTCAGAGATCAACTTTAAAGTAACAGGCAAAATGAACGATCCTCAGGTACAAGAGTTAGATCGTAAGAGTCGAGAGGTGACTTTACCGCAAGCAGCACAAAGTCAGCCACAAGCATCCTCAGAGTTAAAACTTAAAGATGCCGAGGTTAGCGCCACACAATGAATAAACAAGGTATAAATTCAGCTCCTAAGATTATTGCATTGCAAATGTGCTCAGGCTTAAATCCTGATGAGAATATTGCAAAATTAAAACAGGCATTGCAAAACTTACCGACAGCTCGCCCGCTGCTAGTGTGTCTACCAGAAGCGTTTTTAGTGTTTAGTAAACACGCTGGTGATACGTTGTTAGTGTCACAGCGTATTGAACAGTACAAACAGCAACTCAGTGAATTGTGCCGTAAACACAACATTTGGTTAAATGCTGGCACCATGCCAGAGCCCTATAACCAACATAAGTATTACGCTGCCTCACACTTGTTTAATAACCAAGGCGATATTGTTGCAAGCTATAACAAAATACACTTGTTTGATGTTGAGGTAGATGACCAGACCGGCAGCTACCGAGAATCCGATTTTACTCAAGCCGGCGATGAGGTTGTGGTTGTTGATTCGCCCTTTGGTAAAATTGGTTTAACAGTATGTTATGATTTGCGTTTTGCTGGTTTATTTAATGCCTTAGTTCGCAAAGGCGCCGAAATTATATTAGTACCCAGTGCGTTTACTGTTCCAACAGGTAAAGCGCATTGGCAGCCGCTACTTGCAGCACGTGCAATAGAAACGCAGTGCTATGTTATTGCTGCAGCGCAATATGGAGTGCATGAAAACAGTAGGCAAACTTATGGTCACAGCCTCATGTTATCGCCTTGGGGTGAAACATTAAGTGAAAAATCAACAGGGCTTGGTTTTATTAGTTGCACCGTAGATTTAAACCAGTTACACAAAATTAGACGAGATATGCCGCTGCAATCTCACCAACGATTTAGAGAGCCATTATTATGAATTCGGTTGAACAGCATTTATTACACGACAGCCAGCTAAATCGAGAAGAACTCGAAAAAACATTAGCTTATATTCACCAGCACAAAGTTGATTATGCCGATCTTTATTTTCAATCGAGCCATCATGAGTCTTGGGTATTAGAAGACGGCTTAGTGAAAGAAGGCTCTTATAACGTTGAGCGTGGCGTGGGGGTGCGGGCTGTAAGCGGTGAAAAAACCGGTTTTTCATATTCAGACGCAATTAATCTTGAAGCGTTAAACAAAGCAGCCACCGCTGCTCGTAGTATTGCCGATGCCGGTGAAGATAAAGCGGTTAAAGTATTTAGTGACGTGGCTGCAAAGCAGCAGTTTGCGCCGCATCAACCAATTTCTAGTATGAGCGATACCGATAAAGTTAATTTGTTACGTGAGCTTGAAAATTATATTCGCGAATTAGCCCCTGATGCTGAGCAAGTTATTAGCTCAATGTCTGCGGTATACGAAGAAGTATTAATTGCAGCCAGCGATGGCACCTTTGCTACCGATATTCGCCCACTGATCCGTTTAAACTGCTCTGTATTACTTGAAAAAAATGGTCGTCGTGAACGTGGCGGTGCTGGTGGCGGTGCGCGCCTAGATTATGGTTACTTTAAAGAGCTGGTAGATGGTAAGCCGCGTTGGATGGGTTTTGCAGAAGAAGCCGTTCGTCAAGCTAAAGTAAACTTAGAAGCTATTGATGCCCCAGCGGGTACTATGGAAGTGGTATTAGGTAATGGCTGGCCAGGCGTGTTGTTGCACGAGGCCGTAGGTCATGGCCTAGAGGGAGACTTTAACCGTAAAGGCGCGTCTGCGTTTAGCGGTAAAGTAGGTCAAAAAGTTGCTTCAGAGCTATGTACTGTGGTTGATGATGGTACTATGGCCGATCGCCGTGGTTCACTTAATGTCGATGATGAAGGTACGCCTGCAGCCTATAACGTACTTATCGAAAACGGTATTTTAAAAGGCTATATGCAAGATAAAATGAACGCGCGTTTAATGGGGGTAAACCCAACAGGTAATGCTCGTCGTGAATCATACGCGCATTTACCTATGCCACGTATGACCAACACTTACATGTTAGGCGGTGAGCATAGCCAAGCTGATATTATCAGCACGGTTAAAAAAGGCGTGTTTGCTCCCAATTTTGGTGGCGGCCAAGTGGATATCACCTCGGGTAAGTTTGTATTTAGTGCCTCAGAAGCGTATTTAATTGAAAATGGTAAAATCACCCAGCCAATTAAAGGTGCTACCTTAATTGGTAATGGCCCTGAGGTTATGCAACAAATTTCTATGGTAGGTAATGATTTAGCGCTTGATAAAGGTGTAGGTGTTTGTGGTAAAGACGGTCAAAGTGTACCAGTAGGCGTAGGCCAGCCAAGCCTGAAAATAGATAACCTAACAGTGGGTGGCACGGCTTAATTTTATTACTGCCAAATACAACAAATAAAACCTTGGAAGTGCATGCTTTCAAGGTTTTTTATTCTAAATTTCAGGTTTATTAGAATAGCTTGTTACATTTTTATTATTCACTTTACCTTTATCTCGCCCTAGAATAGGTACTTAGTTGAGTTTGGCTATCTTAGGAAAAATAATGTCTAGTCGTTACTTGTTTTTACTGTTTTTCATATTGCTATCAGGATGCTCTTCTTTGTCTCAGGATGAATGTATACAGGCCAATTGGACAAATTTAGGCTTTAGTCATGGTGAGCAAGGGTATACATTTGAACATGGCAGAGAAATCATATCTGCTTGTAGTGAATTTGGCATCACTGCAAAATTAGATGATTATCAAGCTGGTTACAAACAGGGGCTCGCAGCCTTTTGTGAGCCTGAAAATGGCTTTACCCTAGGTTTACGAGGCGATGCGTATAACGGGATTTGTAATGACACACAGTTTAGAAAAGCATGGCAAGAAGGTAATGAGCGTTATCAATTTGAAGCAAGGAAAGCCGAGATAGATGATCGACTTAATAATATTAATTGGCGGCTGCAATCTATTAGTGATGAATTAACGAGTGATAAACCGTTAAGTAGCCAAAGTAAAGAGTTACGCCGAGAGCGAGAACAGTTGGAGAGAGAGCGTCGTGATTTAAGAAAAGAAAAAGCACTTCTGCCATTACTCAACAAGCTTCCATCATGGCATTTTGAGTACGAACTATAATTTATAACGTGTTCTTTTAATGTGATTAATATGAAAGTAATGTCAATTTTAATAACATTTCTGATCCTCAGTGGGTGTGCGTCAAAAGAAATGCCAGAGGGTTATGGAGATGAAGTATTTGCAGAGCATGAGTGCTTAGGTGGTGAAGTTGAAACAGACTATAGCTACACAATTTTTAGTTCTGACGAAGATGAAAGCAATAAGAGCACGGTGAAGTCGACTTGTCATCCAGTGACGCAGTCTGAACTTGAACGAGATATAAGAACGGGTGGTTGATAGAACAAAATAAAAACCCACTATAGAGTGGGCTCTGTATTTTAAGAATTAAAGCTCAAAAGGAGCGACACCGACAGCTTGCATTGTGTAACCTACTTGGGCGATTTCGCCAGACCAAGTTTGCGTTTTAATAATACCCGTTACAACAATCGCATCGTATAAGCTACCGATAGGGACACCGCCTTTAATGGTCACATGAACCAGCTGATTTGGCGGCGGCGGGGGCACATGAATACAGGCACCAAAGTAAGGGACTAATAAAAACTCGGTGATAAGTTCGCTATCGCCTTCAAGAGGTACAACAAAACCAGGTAAGCTAACAGACTGCCCATCAAGTGCTTTAACAACTGGCGCGTCTAAATCAGGTTGCACCCAGTTTTGTTCACTGCCTTCGTGATTAGCTTGTGCTTGAGTATCTATTTGTACATGGCCCTCGGGTATGAGGTCTTCCCAAAAAATTTCCTTGGGTGGATTTGCAATGCTAGCAAAGCTAATTAGCACTGCGCTTAATAGCATTAAAGAGAGTGTAGTTACTTTAAACAACGTCATGATCATCCTAAAGTTTATATTTTTATACTCATACCATCACTGAGAGAATAAAAGTAAGCGCGTGTAGCGGGGATCAAGCCAATAATAAATCCCGCAGCCATAATAACGCCAATCAAAGTGAGTTCATAGTCAGAGAGCATGCTGATATTAATACTCACTCCAGCTTGGCTTTGTAAGTAACCCGCGGTCGTACCCATAAGCGCATAAAATAAAATACAGCCTACCAAGCAACCTAAAAAGGTGGTAAGCAGTGATTCCATACTGATCAGCGAAAATAATTGCCAAGGGCGGGCACCCACAGAACGCAGTATTGCCAGTTCTCTGCGGCGTTGATTAAGGTTAGCAAGTAATGTGGTTAACATACCGAGCAAGCTAATAATGACCACCACAAATGAAAATAACAGCAGTATTTTTTCTATTATTGCCAGCATTTCCCAGAGCTCTTTTAAAGTGACTGTGGGCATAATCGCTAATAGAGGCTCTTGTTTATATTGGTTAATGTTGCGCCTAATTTGTAGCGTATAAAGCGGTGAGTCGAAGCCCATTAAAAAGGCGGTAATTTGTTTTGGGTGCCCAATTAATGCATGGCTCGAGTGATCATGATGATCGTCATGATCATGATGGCCGCCACCATGGATCAGCTCAATTGCCGCCAGTGGCACATGCAAGGTTTTATCCACCGGGGTACCGGTAGGCTTTAAGATACCAACCACTTTAAAAGGGTTATCATCATGATGATGAAAGCTAGTATTGCCCATGCCATGAGAAATCACAATTTCATCACCAATTTTATAGGCCAGTTTACTTGCAACCTCACTACCTATAACAACTTCATTGATGCTAGAAAAAGCCTGTCCTTGTTCAAATGCTAAGGGCTGTTTTTTAGCAAATCGGTAGTGCTTAAAATAATCGAGTGTGGTGCCTAAGACAGCTTGACCTTTATGGCTATCGCCAAGGCTGATAGGAATGCTCCACTTAACCCCGCGCTGTTTTGTTATGTATTGATAGCTTTGCCAACTCACCCCATTGTTGGTATGGCCAATTCTAAATACCGAGGAGAGGAGTAATTGAATATCGCCAGTGCGTGCGCCAACAATTAAATCGGTACCCGAAATGGTATTACTAAAACTACTTTTAGCATCTACGCGAACTCGCTCAATACTGAGTAATAACATGACGCTAATCGCAATAGTGAGCAATGTGAGTAATACGCTGGCACGTCTATTGAGCAAACTTTTATAGGCAAGTTTAAATAAAATCATACATCACCCTGTAAACTTACTAAGTCGATTGTGCGGCTAAAGAGTGGCTTTAATGTTTCATCGTGACTGACAAAAACAAGCGTGCTGTTACTTTTTTTTGCTTGTTCAAATAGCAGCTTAATAAAGCTTTCACGATTTTGGGTATCAAGTGCTGAAGTAGGCTCATCGGCAATAATAAGTTCAGGGCTGCCTATAAATGCGCGTGCTGCAGCAACACGCTGTTGTTGCCCAATACTTAAAGTGGCAACATTTTGATTATGAAAGTGCGCCTCTAACCCCAGTGCATTGAGTAATCTGGCTGCTTCACTCTCTAAATTATCGGCTTGGCTGAGCATGTGTTGCTGACGCTTTTTCGAAAATTGGCACCCTAAACACACGTTTTCTAATGGGGTTAAATAAGGTAGTAAATTAAAGTTTTGGAAAATATAGCCAATATGATCCGCTCTAAATGCATCGCGCTGTGCGTTGGTGAGCGCACTTAGGTTTTGGTTTAAAACACAAAGTTGGCCGCTAGTGGTTACATTAATGCCTGCCAGTAGCGCTAGTAAGGTAGATTTACCACTACCGCTTGGACCATGTAAAAAAACATGTTCCCCAGCATTAATCGTAAGCTGCTTAATAGCGAGAGTCGGGGTGACTGCGCTTTTTTGCCATTTGAAAGAGACATTCTCAAGGTTGATCATAACGGCTTACCAACTCCAATAGTTAAGTCTTTTGCGCATTTTAAATTGTCTAATAAAATTAAGCGGTTTTGCTTTGAGCTTTTCATCACTATGCAACAGTTCATTGGTTGCGCAAAGTACTCGTTGGCTTGATTTACCATCTGTGTATGGGTGTAACTCTTGGCAAAAAGCTTCAATATTATCTACAAGTTCTTTTGGGTAAGTTAGTGCGTAGTCTATTGCGGCTTCAACGTTATTTTTATCCGTAATATCAAGTAAGTGTTTTTCAGGTGCTTTATTGCAAAACGTTACAACTGGTTTTCGTTGTACCAAAAACATCAGTAATATGGATGAAGTGTCGCACAGCATTACATCAGCAGATTGTAATAAAGGAATAACATTGTCTGTTTCAACAAAGGTTAGATTGTCATTACTTAACGCTTTGTATTTATCAACCCACTCTTGTGCCATTTTAGGATGAAACTGAACTAAGAGTCGCCATTTACCGCTTTCACTAAAGTGTTTTATTTGTTCATAAAGTTTAGGTGCAAGAGATAAGCGTTTTGAGAATGTAGAGCAGATCAATACTGTTGGGCGAGAGTCTGTTTCATCAATGTGGCTAGGCTTTGAGTTACCGTTAAAAAATTGATCTAGGGGAGGCCAACCTGTTTCTACTACCTTAAAATAACCCAATTTTTTTTGTAACGCCGTAAATGGAGCCGTTGTATTTGGGCCTTGTGTACAATATAAATCAAAGCAGCCCCGCACTTTAAAGTGATCGTTTTGGCCTTTTTTATTTAGCTTTCCAGCATCAAAGCCGTGAAAAACAGCCACTTTCTTTCCGGGAAAAAATGTAGGGATAGAGTTCGCTGGTGCAAAGGTTGCGTCAGGCGCCCATTGATTTATTTCATGAATAGAATTTAGTGTTTTTTCATCACTTTTCAAAAAGTCAGGATTAACATTATCACCTTCTAAAAACCATTTAACCTCCCCTCCTTGAGCTAATATTTCTGCTTGCAAAGGCCTTAAAATAGCATAGGAATAATTTTGAGAAATATACATTAAATATTTCTTATTCTTAGTGGCAGTTAAATAGTTCAAGCTAGCTCCTTAGGGCAAGTAATCATGCAAGTTTACCCCAATGCGCCAGCTAGATAAATATACTGAGATGATTTGTTTTTAGCCTAAGATTGAGCTTTGTGGTTGGCTAGATTATTATAGAGCGCCTAACCCCAATTCCATACTTTGCTCTTTGAGCATGCCAAACCCCGGAGATAGCATGACTAGCTATAAAGTTTTAGACGTAAACGATGACTTACCCATTCGTACCAAAGGTAAAGTACATAGTGGCAAAGTGCGTTCAGTTTATTGGTTAACCGATGCAGATAGCAAACGCTTAATAAATGAAAAAGGCTATAACGTTCCTGCCGATACTGAATTAGCCATTATGGTTATTTCAGACAGAATTTCTGCTTTTGATTGCATATGGCAAGGTGAAAATGGCCTAAATGGCATTCCTGGTAAAGGGATTGCATTAAACTCAGTGGCTGCTCATTGGTTTAACGTGTTTAATGAAGCCGGTTTGGCGGGTAATCATATTGTTGATATTCCTCATCCATACGTATGGATTGTTCGTAAAGCCAGTACAGTTAAAGTTGAAGCGATTGCTCGTCAATATATTACCGGCAGTATGTGGCGCGACTACGCCAAAGGCGAAAGACACTTTTGTGGTTTGCAACTTCCCGAAGGCTTAAAAGCGAATCAAAAGCTTGAGCAAGTACTTATAACTCCCTCTACTAAAGGTATTATAGAAGGGGTTGCTGATATTCCTGCCGTTGATGATGTAAACATCACTCGTGAAAATATTACAAACAACTTAGATGTTTTCAATTTTAAATCGGCTGACGATGTCACCAAATACGAAAAATTATTGGTTGAAGGGTTCGAGTTAATCAGTAGTGAGTTAGCTAAGCTCGGGCAAATTTTTGTTGATACCAAATTTGAATTTGGTTACGTAGAAGATTTAAATGGTGCGCAGCAACTTATTTATATTGATGAAGTAGGGACACCCGATTCATCGCGTATTTGGGATGAAGCATGTTATAGAGATGGCAAGATTGTTGAAAACTCAAAAGAAGGTTTTCGTCAGCTGTTAATTAATAACGTACCAGAGAGTGATGTGTTATTAAATAAAGACCGTATGGCTGAGCGTGAGCAGTTAGCAAAAGATTATATTTTACCTGAATCAGTGATGCTTGAAGTGTCTGACACTTATGTGGGCATCGCTAGCAAAATTATTGGTAAAGAGATTATTATACCTAATGATCCGCGCCAAGAAGTGATTGCTATTTTAGATGCTGATTACGGTTTAATCGTTAAATAACGTAGTAAGTAGACAGATATAGCAAAGCTCATTTTAACTAATGAAAAAGTATTTATTTTAAGTAACTGAGCTATAATTCTTGCAATTAGTGCTCGTCTCTAATTAACTTAACCTATGGTGAATTTTTGGGTGTGGTTATGTTAGAGCGAGCATGGCAAGTTATTGCAAAACGTCGTTATTTATTAGTACTGGGTGTATTGTTTAGTGTATCGGCTTTTGGTAATACCATTAATTTGGTTATTAAAGATCAGCATGACCAAGTATTGCCTAATGCTGTCGTAGAAATAAATCATTTACCTTCTTCAAAAACTTCAGGCAATTTACCCACAGCGGTAATGGATCAAGTTGATAAACAGTTTTCTCCAGAGTTGCTTATTGTGCACCAAGGTCAGTACGTCGACTTTCCAAATAGCGATAATATTCGCCACCATGTTTATTCTTTTTCAAAAGCTAAACCTTTTCAATTAAAGCTCTATTCTGGCCAGCCAGAAGAACCTATTAAGTTTGATAATCAAGGTGTTGTTGTTCTAGGCTGCAATATTCATGACTCCATGGTGGGCTATATATATGTCGCTAACAGTAGTCATGTGTATACCAGTAACGAGCAAGGCCAGGTAAAGCTGCAAGTAGACACTTTTCCTGTGCAAGCCAGTGTTTGGCATTCACTGCAAACAGCTCCCTTGGATAATAAAAAACAGTTTAATATAGAATCAACCAGCCCGTTATCAATAACTATAAATACATCTACCCCTGCACCACGTAATACCTTTGGCAGTCAATTTAGGGAAGGCAATGGCCAATAATTTACGCAGTCGTATTACAACGCTTTGCGTTGGCTTGGTATTACTCACTACCTTGGTTAGTTTACTGAGCTTTTGGTGGTCTACCAGTAAATTTCAGGCAGAAAAAGTGCAACAAAATATAACGGTTGCGCAAAGCGTTTATAAACAATATTTAAAATCAAAAGAGAGCTTATTATTAACAGCCGCAAAGGTGTTAACCGCTGATTTTGGTTTTAAGCAAGCGGTTGCAACTCGTGATGCCGCCACTATTAGCAGTGTGTTATACAACCACAGTCAACGGATCAATGCGGATCTTATGCTGTTGCTCGATTTATCAGGGCGGTTAGTATCAGCTAATGTTAATGCACAAAATTTTGCCGATAATCTACAGCCCTTAATGGATGAGTTATTAAATAACTCTGAGCAATCGAGCTTTGTGGTGTTAAATAACCAGCTGTACCAAGTGATTTTATTGCCCGTTAAAACTCCCAGAACCATAGCTTACAGTTTGGTCGGATTTAAAATAACATCTGCAGTGGCCACTGAACTAAAAAGCTTAACCGGAATGGAGGTTAGTTTTGTTGCGCAATTAGATGATTTTGCAACAAGCTCGCTAGTATCCCAACCAGATAACTTTCAACCAATAGCGTACTTTACCAATAAAACTACGGCTCGTTTTTTTGCCGAATACTTGGCCTATGAAAACGAACAAATAGCTTTACCCTCTTTACAATCGCATCCGATAACCTTACTGCTTAGCGCAGATTTAACCTCGAGTTATCGCGATATTGAGCAATTATTATTAACGCTGATCACACTCGCTGTTTTAACTATGTTATTTGGTGTGATCACCAGTAGTTTGTTAGCAAATAATTTAACGACAGGACTTTCACAGTTAGCGGTTATTGCCAGACAGTTTGCAAAAGGCGACTACCGCTTTAAATTTGAAGGTAAAAAGCAAAGCAGTGAAATAGAAACGCTCGTGAATGCTTTTAATAACATGGGTAATGATATTAATAAGCGTGAGCAGCAAATAAGTTTTCAAGCACATCACGATACTTTAACAGGGTTTTATAACCGTTCTGCTATGTTAGATTTATTAGCTAAGCGGCTCACTAATGATGCGCGGTACACGCTTGTTGCTATTGATATAAAAGGCTTAAGGCATATAAACGATAAGCTTGGTCCGCAAGTAGGGGATGGATGTTTAATTGCAGTGGCAAACCGTATTCGTCAATTTTCTGATGAGCTAGGTGGTTTTCATGCCCGTATTGGTGGCGATGAATTTTTAACGGTTTACCCTTGTGCAGAGGTTGAGCAGGTAAAATGTGCAGTGGCTGATTTACTCAAGCAATTACAGCTAGCTTACAAGGTTAAAAATTTAAAAATAAGCTTACGTTTTAATGCTGGTATTGTGCAATACCCAGAGCAAGGGACTAAAGCAGACGATTTAATGCGACGTGTACTCATTGCTGTAGATGCAGCTACAACGAGTCAGCAAAGCTTACATTATTATCAAGACGGTGAAGATGAGGCGCATTTAGACCGTTTAATTATGCTTGATGAACTCAAACAAGCAATTGATGATGATAATGGACAATTATTTATGACCTATCAGCCTAAATTGAATATTAAAAGCCAGAAAATTGATAAGGTAGAGTCTCTTATTCGTTGGCAACGAAAAGATGGTGGCTGGGTCTCGCCTGAGGTCTTTATTGATTTAGCCGAGCAGTCAGGGTTAATAGTAGAGCTGACCGCTTGGGTTGTCGAGACTGTGATTGCACAAATAGCCGATTGGTCAAAAAAGGATATTCATTTACAAGCCGCTATTAATGTTTCTGCCCAAGATATTGCTCATTCAGGTTTTCACGCTTCGTTGGTAGCCACCTTAAATAAATACCAAGTAAACCCAAGCTCTGTCACTATTGAACTGACGGAGCGCGATATGATTGAAAATGAAGCCCAAGGTATTAAAGCGTTAGAAGATTTAAAAACTATTGGCGTTAAAATCTCATTAGACGATTACGGTGTCGGACAAACATCATTGGGGCGCTTAAAAATGTTACCTATTGATGAGCTTAAGTTAGATAAATGCTTTATTTTAACCCTGCACGAATCACAAAAAGATCAATACATAGTGCGCTCTTCAATCACACTGGGTCACCAATTGGGGTTTTCTGTTGTGGCTGAAGGGGTAGAAACCGCTGAGTCTTTATCAATGCTTCACGAAATGCAATGCGATCATGCGCAAGGTTACTATTTAAGTCGCCCTTTAAAAGCGCAGCAATTAGAACAATGGTTAGAGGAATATCAGCGTGTACATTAAGTTATTATTCGCCTTGGCACTCTCATTTTGTAGTGCGTTAAGTATGGCTGCTACGGGGAAATTATTAGCAACACCTGGGGTGTCTCAAATTGAAGGCAGTGCAGGGGGCGGATTAGTTCCTTGGGCACAATTAGCAGGATATGCCAGTGAAGACGAATGGGCTGTTAATGGTTTTTGTAGTCGTGCTGATGTTACTGACTACCGTCTTGATGCCTGCGGCATGCAACTAAACCTATTCAATCGTGTTGAGCTCAGTTATGCAGTGCAGCAGTTTGATGTGCCTGCACTCAATACCGAAATAGAGCAGTCAATTTCTGGGGCTAAAATTCGTTTATATGGTGATGTAGTTTACAGTCAGTGGCCACAACTAAGCATGGGTTTACAGCATAAATCACTAGAGGATGGCACAGTAGCAAAGTTAGTTGGCGCAAAAAATACCAGTGGTACAGATGTGTACCTAGCCGCCAGTAAATTACATTTGGGCGCACTTGCTGGGTACAACTGGTTTTGGAATGTGACCACCCGCTACAGTAAAGCCAATCAGCTAGGACTGTTAGGATATGGCGGGGCTAATGAGGGCAGCCATATTTTGCTAGAAGCAAGTAGTGCAGTTTTTGTAAGTCGTGAACTTGCCATTGGTGTTGAATATCGACAAAAAGCCAACAACTTGGGGTTAGGCGAACAAGATTGGCGTGATTTATTTATAGCGTGGATACCAAATAAGCATATGAGTGTGACTGCGGCCTATTTAGATTTAGGGCGGATTGCTGGTGTTGATAATCAAACTGGCTGGTATTTATCGGTTACGGGGTATTGGTAATGAAACTAAGTGTATTTATTTTTTGTTGTTTAAACTTACTTGCAGGGTGTACAACCCAACCCAACACCTCTTTGTATCACCAGCTTGGCGAACAAGCTGGGCTTGAGAAACTAACTGATAGTTTTATTACACAAATAGGTAATGACAAACAAGTGTTTCATTACTTTGAGCACAGTAATATCAGTCATTTTCGACAAGGGTTTATTAGCCATTTATGTTCGCTGGTGGAGGGCCCTTGTGAATATAAAGGTGACTCTATGGTTGCTATTCATACTGGCATGAATATAAACGAAAAAGACTTCAATCACGTTGTCGATTTATTAATAAATGCAATGAACGAGCAAAATATCCCACATACAGTGCAAAATAAAATTTTAGCTAAAATGGCGCCATTGCGTGGCGAAATTATTAAGATTTAATTTTATAATCAAATGCATACATTTAAAAATATGCTTGGTATTACTCACTTGTAATTTTGGCAAGATCCGCAGTTTTATATCGTCTTTGCATATGAATACTCGATCTATGAATTAAATTTCTGATAAATGTACTGCGGTTTGAGTGCGAACCTGCATTAGCGCTTGTTATTTCACTAATAAAGCTTCGATCTTCGGCAATCGGGTAGGGTTTTATGCCAATCATACTTAGCCCTACTTCTGTGTGAAATTGCATATCGACATCTACGGGTCTAAAAAATGGTTTTCTTTGCAGTAGTTTTTTAGCCCCACTTAATGAAATGATGTAGCCTTGAGTGCCATTTGGTGCTTTTTTATAATTACCGACTGTTAGATTATTTTCTAATGGGGCACTGTCAATAAATGGAAAATTTCTGTTGTCAGATAATTTTATTAAATCCCAGTTTTTCAATTTAATTGCCGCATCAACAACATCTTTAAGCGAAGCCTCAATGAAAAGGTCATCCTCTAATACAACACAAAAAGGCATGTTTTCATTAACCATTTTTTGCCAAAGGCGCATATGACTTACATAGCAACCAATTTCACCTGCAGATAGATTGCGATTGTAACGTTTTTTATTTTTTTTCGGGCAATACCACTTGAGGGTTTCTTCTTCACTAAGGTTTTTGCCAATGGTCGCTTCAAAACGTTCAGCATTTAAGTGTAGACTGGTAAGTCGCTTCAGGGTTGTTTCCCAACGGTCTTCGCAGCCTTGCATATTGATAATGTAAAAAGGGATTGGCATAATTTTATTTTATTTAGAAACCTCAAAGCAGCTATTTTAGCATTATTATAATTTGTAACCAGTCTAAATTCTGTTTATAAACAGGCTGTAATAATATATAGCTATTTCATTTCCTCAAATTTGGAAAGACGATGAAAAACATGGTCAGTGCACAATGGTTACATGCTCGCTTAGAGCAAGCTAACCTGGTTATTTTTGATGCGGGTATGTTACGTCCCTCAGCTGCGGGGGAGTACTCACCCGTTGCCATGCTTCCTAAAGCACAACGGTTTGATATCAAAAAAGAACTCGCAGATACCTCAAACCCATTGCCTAATACCTTGTGTAGTGCAGAACAATTTACTCAAGTGATGCAAAAAGCGGGAGTGAATCACGATTCACTTGTGGTGATTTATGAAGATGCAGGGTTATTCAGTGCAGCTAGAGCTTGGTGGATGTTTAAAGCTATGGGGTTTGATAACGTAAAAGTCCTCAGTGGCGGTTTAGCCAAGTGGGTTGAACTCGGGCTTCCGATTGAATCAAACTATACACAAGCATCATTAAAAGGCGATTTTATCGCTCAATACCGGCCTGATTACTTTATTGACAAAAAACAGGTGCTAAGTGCTACTGAGGATGCCAATACAGTTATTTTAGATGCACGCGCTTATGAGCGCTTTACCGGCAAAAGTAGTGAGCCAAGAGCCGGAATGCGCAGCGGCCATATTATTAATAGCTATTCGCTACCTTTAACTAGTCTATTAGAAAATGGCGAGGCAAAATCACTCGACTTTATAAAGGCAAAGTTTAATGAATTAGTTGGTAATGCAACCCACTTACAATTTAGCTGTGGCTCTGGCGTTACTGCCTGTGCGCTTGCGCTGTTTGCCGATGAATGCGGCTATAGTAATTTAAGTGTGTACGATGGCTCGTGGAGTGAATGGGGCGCTGATAACTCACTGCCTATTGCTGTGGGTGGCTAATTTAACTATAAGGGCAATTTTTACAACCATTTTTGCAGCAAGTACCACGCTTTAAAAAATACCACTTACTAAACACCATGTAATTGTTCTGCATGGTGTAATCTAACCCTTCAATTAAATTATCATTACTTCTAAATTGTTTAGCGAAAGCTATTTGGGTTTTAATTGGCTGGGTATATATAGTTTCTAAATAGTAATTAATTTTAGCAAGAGTACATGATCGGCATAAGCAGCTGGTTGCTGTATCATCGAGTGGTAAAATAGCGGGTAACTGATAACACCAACATGTGGTTATATCATTAACATTACAGTTAAGCGTTGTATTACATTGGCTGCAGTTTATCTGGGTCATTTTAGGTCTTATTAACAGTAGAGCAGCAAGAATAACAAACATTATGAATATACAAAAAGCATTGGCTGAATTTATTACTTTTGGTGAGCATAGAGACGAAGCAATCTCAGTAATAGTGTCAAGCTCTGCGCACAATGCTAAGCCACTTTATAAGTTAACGACACCCGTATTGATTGATGTGCTTAAGCGCTGTGTAAGTAATGAAATAGATCTCGATGATCTCGCGCTTTGGGCCAACGTCATTGAATCAAGAGCAGATATAGATAGCGCTGAGCATGAAGGGGTTATTTATGCGCTGAGTAATAGCGAGCAAATGGGCGAGTTTAGCCACAAAAAGCTTGAACAATTATTAGCATTATTAAAGGACTAGATTTAGGCTAACTCAACTCTTTTAGATGCGAGCTTACTGCGGTTTTATGTAACGGATAAATAATACTAAGCCGCATTTAAGTTAAATCCGGCTTAGTATTTTCTGACAACTGACAACTTGTTTACTTATGATAGCTCAAGCAAGTTTCTACTTCGTCTTTAGAGCCTAAAATAACCGCAACACGCTGATGGATGGCATCAGGCTGAATATCCATAATACGCTCAGTGCCTGTTGAAGCAATACCACCTGCTTGCTCTACTAGCATTGCCATTGGGTTTGCTTCATAAAGTAAACGCAGTTTATTAGGCTTATTAGGATCTTTAGTATCAGTTGGGTAAGTAAATAAGCCACCACGGCTAAGTACACGGTGTACATCGCCAACCATTGCAGCAATCCAACGCATATTGAAGTTTTGAGCACGAGGGCCTGTATCTCCGGCAAGTAAATCATTAATGTAGTTTTGCATCGCCGGTTCCCAGTGGCGCTGGTTTGAGGCATTAATTGCAAACTCATTGGTTTTAGCAGGAATAGCGGCAAAATCTTGGGTAAGTAAAAAGCTACCTTGGGTTTTATCTAAGGTAAACATGCGTGTACCTTTACCCGTTGTTAGCGCAAGCATAGTTGATGGGCCATACAGTACGTAACCTGCAGCTACTTGTTGATGCCCAGGTTGCATAAAAATCTTTTCATCAGCAGCATCTGAGCCCACCGGCGCTTTCATAATAGAAAATATAGTGCCTACTAGCGAGTTAATATCGGTGTTTGACGAGCCATCAAGTGGGTCAAATGCAACAATGTACTCAGCATCTGGGTTACCGGCAACGGTATAATCTTCTTCTTCAGAGGCGATTGCTTTAACTGTGCCTGACTCCAGCAATATATCTTTTAATAACTGATTAGACAGTACATCGAGTTTCTTTTGTGTTTCGCCTTGAATGTTTTCATCGAGGGTTGAGCCTAATACGCCCGATAATTCACCTTGACCGACGCGAAATGAAATTTCTTTACATGCCGCTAAAATAGTACGAATTAACGACAAAAGTTCTCTTGAACAGCCATCTTCTAGTAATACTGGTGGGAGTCTACGCATTCTTTTTTCCTGATAACGTGTTAAAACTAATCATAATGTGAGAGAGATTAGTTTAGAGCGCTGAAATTCGTCTTAAATAACTGTATTGTATAAATAACCCCCTATAATGGGATACCTACATCGCATTTAAAACGCTAATAACAAAGATAAGATTATGCAAAAAATATCACGATTAAGTTACATACTCTTTACTGTGCTGCTCTGTATGATAACCCAAGCGCACGCAGCAATTAAGTCTATTGACGAATTTACTGAAAAAATGAACCATTTCCCGGGTTATTTTTCTTTCTTTTACGATACGCAAAACGGCAATGTGTATTTAAAGGTTGATAAACTTGAACAACAATTTTTATTACAACACAGCTTACCTTATGGAGTAGGGTCTAACGATATTGGTTTAGATAGAGGCCAATTAGGCGGTACTTATTTGGTACAGTTTGAGCGCTTTGGCAATAAGGTTATGTTGCGCGCTGTAAATACTTACTACCGTGCAAACACAAGTAATCTAGCAGAGCAGCAAAGCGTTAAAGAAGCGTTTGCATCCAGTATTTTGGCGGGTTTTAAAGTTGTCGCGCAAGATGATAATGCTGCATTAATTGATTACACCCCCTATTTACTAAGCGATGTACATGGCGTAAGCCGTACTTTAGCTGCGCGCAAGCAAGGGCAGTTTAGCCTTGATGAGTCACGCAGTGCGGTATTTATGAATCGCTCAAAAGCATTTGTAAAAAATACTGAACTTGAAGCCATTCTCACCTTTAAAGGGTCTAAACCAGGTGAATATGTGCGCCAAGTGAGTGCTGATCCATACGCGCTAACCGTGCATATGCACCATTCATTAATCAAATTGCCTGATGACAATTACACGCCACGTAAATTCAGCCCGCAATCGGGTTATTGGAGTGTGGAGCATAAAAATTATGCAGCAGGGCTCGATGAGTCTATGTATGTGCGTTACATTCCACGCCATCGGTTAATAAAAAAAGATCCGAGTCTGGCTGTAAGTGAACCGGTCGAACCCATTGTGTATTACTTAGACCCTGGCGTACCTGAACCAGTAAAAACGGCTTTATTAGAAGGCGGGCAATGGTGGAATGATGCCTTTAATGCAGCAGGATATAAAAATGCATTTGAAGTTAAAGTGCTACCAGATAATGCTGATCCTATGGATGTGCGCTACAACGTTATTCAATGGGTGCATCGCGCAACTCGTGGTTGGTCTTATGGCAGTTCAATTATAGACCCACGTACAGGCGAAATTATTAAAGGCCATGTCACACTAGGATCGCTACGAGTACGCCAAGATATTTTAATTGCTGAATCACTGGCAGCGCCTTATTTAAAAGGCAATGAAGTGGCAAGCACTTTACATGCAATGGCACTTGATCGTATTCGTCAACTCAGTGCTCACGAAATTGGTCATACACTGGGTATTGCGCACAACTTTGCTGCGTCAGTAAATAATCGAGCTTCGGTGATGGATTATCCACATCCGTTATTGAGCTTTGCAGATAATGGTCAGTTAGACGTATCTCAAGGTTATGCTAAAGGTATGGGCGCATGGGATACCCAAGTGGTCAAATATGGCTACAGTGATTTTACCGGACAAGATGAAAGCGCAGCACTCGCTGCTATTTTACAGCAAAATAAAGCGCAAGGTTTGGCGTTTATTTCTGACAGTGATGCCCGTGCCAAAGGTGGGGCGCACCCTACAGCGCACCTTTGGGATAACGGCAGTAATCCAAGTGAAGAATTACTTAGAGTGCTTGATGTACGAAAGCAGGCGCTTGGGCAGTTTGGTATTAATAATATAAAAACTGGGGTTGCGCTATCGCAATTGGAAGAAAAGCTAGTACCACTTTATTTGTTCCACCGTTATCAAGTTGAAGCGGTTGCTAAGCTTATCGCGGGCGTTGATTATGACTATGAGATACGCAGTGATGCACCCGTTAAAGGCGCCCAAGTTGTAACTAAAGAGGCTCAACAACAAGCGGTTAATGCCATTTTAGTGACCCTAAAAGCAAGCAACTTAACGCTTCCAGAGTCGATACTTTCCTTAATCGTACCTAAAGCGTATGGCGAGTCTAAATCACGAGAAAGTATAGTGGGGCGTACCGGCTTAACTATGGATGCACTTGCATTACCTGAAGTCGCTGCGCAGCATAGCTTATCGCTATTACTTAATGCTCAACGATTAAATCGTTTAGCACAGCAACAAGCACGTGATAACCGCTTTTATGGCTTAGATGAGCTGCTTAAACAATTATATAAGCAGGTGTTTAATGTATCAGCGCCTGCCACTATGACAGGAAAAGTAACGCAACGAGTACAGTACTTAACGGCAAAAACTATGGCTGATCTTGTCGCTAGCCAAACACTAAGTCCAGAGGTGCAAGCGCAACTGCATTTTTACCTAAATAAACTAGCGGATGAGTTTAATCAACACTCTTTACTGAGCCATCCTGAAGTAGGTGACAGCGCATTTAAAGACTATTTAGCGGCGCAAATTAATCAGTTTTTAACAACAGGCCAGTGGCCTGATAACTTTAAAGCGTTACCCATACCACCAGGCTCACCTATTTAATAGTACAAGCCAGAGGATAAAGGCGCTGTATAAACGTTACGTTTCATGGTGCCTTGTTTTTAGGGTGTTACTTTTGCTTGCATAAAGTTGGTTTTTTGTTAATCTAGCCACCCCCTATTTTAGTCTTTTTGAGGTGTTTATGGCGTTTTTATCTCGTTCGATATTGGCGTTATCAATGGCACTTTTAAGCTGCAATGCAATCGCACAAAAGCAATGTGATGTTGAACTTCGTCATGGTTTAATTATTACCGATGATGTGATCCGTATTGTTGATAAAGGCCAAACTAGGGTGCAAATTAACAATAATAATCAACTGTTTATTCGAGGCTACTGGGTCGATTTAAGTACCGACGAAAGTAAAGTGCTAGAACAATTTAGCAATGGTATTCGTCAAACGGTTCCTGAGCTAGTCGATTTAGCGACTGATGGTGTAAACCTGGGACTCAGTGCTATTGAGCATGTTGTTGAGGGCATGTCAGATAAAGAACCCGAAGTACTAAAAACGCAATTACAATATGTAGAGCGTGCACTTATGGATAAGTTTAAGCGTGGCGACGACTTCTTTTTTATAGCCCCTCAATCGCTTTCCCAAATTGATGATTTTTTTACTAAAGAAATTAGCCAAAAAATACACTCTGCAGTACATGGCTCTTTGGGTGCTATTTTAATGTCGCTCGGGGATGCGTTTAAATCTCGAGAAGGCAATATAGAAGACCGCATGAACGACATGGGGCAACGCATGGATATCATTACCAAAGAAATCGATAAGTCGTTGCAGAAAAAAGCCCACCAATTAGAACTTAAAGCTTCTGAATACTGTGAATGCTTAAATTCTCTAGATATTACTGAGTCTCGTCTGCAAGCGATTGTACCCGGAATGACAGACTTTGATTTAGTACAAATTAAATCGTAAGAGCAGGTTTTAGACGCCAGGTTTCAGAAAGGGCTGCGGTCAGTTTGAAGCTGTTTTCCTAATACCTAAACAGCCTTACAGTTTTATCTCTGCGGCGGTTAGTGGGCGGTATTCACCTGCAGCCAGATCTTCACCTAACTTTATACCCGCAATTTGTTCACGATGTAATTCAACTACCTTGTTATCTACCGCTGCTAGCATACGTTTTACTTGGTGATACTTACCCTCAGAAATAGACAAGCGTAAACCATAATTCCCTAAGCGCTCAGCAATAGCCGGGCGAGTTAAATCTTTTTCATTGTGAAGCTGCACACCGTCGCGTAATTGCTGCAGTGCAGCATCGGTAATCGGCTCTTGAGTTTCAACCAAGTAGGTTTTAAATTTATTCTTTTTAGGCGAGGTAATTTTGTGTGACCAGTCGCCATCGTTAGTAATAAGCACTAGGCCTGTCGTGTCTATGTCTAAACGCCCAGCAACATGGAAATCGCTCAAATTTGGCTCATCGAGTAAGTCAAATACGGTTTTGTGTAACTCATCCGAATTAGCGCACACATAACCTACCGGCTTATTGAGCATAAAGTAGCGTTTACCTAAAAAAACTAATGGCTCGTCATAAAACAGCACGTCATCTTGTTGGCTAACTTGAAAGTCGAATGCAGTGATCACCTCACCATTTACGGTTGCCGCCTGACTTTTTATTGCCGCACGGGCTTTTGAGCGCGGTAATTCTGCTAAATGGCTAATAAATTTATCTAAACGGCAAGGAAATTTCATGTTGTTCACATTTTTAGTCGGCTACAATGGCCGCGAGTATAGCGGATAGTGAAATACCATGACAGAGCCCAGCACAGAAATTTTAAGCCTGTACCACCGCAAAGTTTCATCAGGAGAGCTTGTTTTTGATGCGGCGCAGCACCAAGCCGTGAGTGCGTTACAGTCTTTGAGTGAGCAATTAAATCAGCCAACAAGCTGGTGGCAAAAAGCACGGTTAATCAAAGGGGTATATTTATACGGTCCTGTTGGCCGAGGTAAATCTATGCTAATGGATTTATTTTATAAAAACTTACCCACAGAAAAAAAGCAGCGCCTGCATTTTCATCACTTTATTGAAAAAATTCATGCTCAATTGGCCAAGTTACAAGGGGATAAAAATCCGCTACAAATAATAGCTAAACAGTGGGCCAAAGAGATAAAGGTACTGTGCTTTGATGAGTTTTTTGTTAGTGATATTGGTGATGCCATGATCATGGCTCGGTTATTTAACGCTTTGTTTGAACAAGGCGTGGTACTAGTCGCAACCTCTAACGCAAAACCCGAGCAACTTTATTACAACGGTTTGCAACGCGCGCGATTTTTACCAACTATCGATTTAATAAATGCGCATTGTCATGTAATTAACGTAGCGGGGGAGGAAGACCACCGCTTCAGGTACGGTAGAAGCAGTCGTCATTATTTTATTAACTTGCCCCACGCGGAATTTGAGGCTGGGTTTTTATCCGCATACCCTCAAGCAACGCGTGATAATACAATGACTGTGCATGGTCGAGCACTTCCCTATTTATTAAAAACTAACGATGCACTACTGATTGATTTTATGGCACTGTGCGCAGGTCCTCGCAGCGCCAATGACTATATGTTTTTAGCAGAACAGTTTTCGGTAGTATATATCGCGAATGTGCCAATAATGGGCAAAGAAGCAACCGGTAAGGTTATTGTGCATGGTATAGAAGATAGCTATCAGCGAGAAAAGCAGCAATTGGATGAGCATACGCTCGATGATGAAGCACGGCGTTTTATTGCCTTAGTCGATGAGTTTTACGATTGCCACAAATTACTAGTAATTAATGCCCAGGCCGACATAAACGAGTTATACCAAGGTAAAAAGTTATGTTTTGAATATGCGCGAACCCAGTCACGGATTGTAGAAATGCAAAATTGGTAAGTACAACATTAAAACACCGTATTTAATTTAAATGCGGTGTTTTAATTTTAAGCTGATAACTTAAAGAAGCCTTTATGACTTATATCCATTTGGATTATTTGATTGCCAGCGCCAAGTATCTTGCATCATGACATCAATACCACGCTCTGCTTGCCAACCTAGTTCACTAAGGGCTTTTTCTGGCGCAGCATAACAGGCTGCAATATCACCTGGGCGACGAGGTGACACCGCATAAGGGATTGCTTGGTCGCTAGCCTTAATAAACGCATTGACCATTTGTAATACTGAATAGCCGTTACCTGTACCAAGGTTATAAACAAGCGCACCGGTTTCTGCGGCTATTTTATCAAGTGCTTTTAAATGCCCTAGGGCTAAATCTACAACGTGAATGTAATCACGAACGCCAGTACCATCAACCGTATCATAATCGTCGCCAAATACAGCAAGTTGTTTTAATTTGCCAACCGCAACTTGTGAAATGAAAGGCAATAAATTATTAGGAATACCATTAGGGTCTTCACCAATCAAACCTGACTCATGTGCACCAACAGGATTAAAGTAGCGCAAAATAGCAAACGCGAAGCGCTCATCTGATTTAGCGATATCTTGCAACATCATTTCAACCATTAGTTTAGACGTACCATATGGATTGGTTGTACCGCCAACGGGGAAGTCTTCGCGTATTGGTAAGCTTGCTGGGTCGCCGTATACAGTGGCGGATGAGCTAAATACCAGTTTGAATACACCTGCATCACGCATAGCATCAACCAGTGTTAGTGTACCTTGTACATTATTTTGATAATACTCAATGGGTTTTACGACCGATTCTCCCACGGCTTTTAGGCCAGCAAAATGAATAACACTTTCAATGGTATGCTTGGCAAATACCGAGTCTAAAAAGGGTTTATCTAAAATATCACCTTGATAAAAAGTAATTGCTTTGTCAGTTATTTTTTTCACTCTTTCAAGTGACTCTTCAGAGGAGTTACTTAAGTTATCAATCACGATAACGTCGCTGCCTTGCTGTAAAAGTTCTAAAACGGTGTGTGAGCCAATATAGCCTGCGCCACCGGTTACTAAAATTGCCATGAATGCTCCTTGGAAACCTCTGTTCAATTAAGTTAATTTCACCATAAATACTGAGCTTTTACATGTATTATTTTGTTTGTTTTGCAATCGTAACATCGCAAGCTGTACTTTTGATTACATTTTGTGCAATTTTAATAACACCGCAGTAGAAAGATTAAGTTATAGTTCATATGTAATTGCTAAAGTAAGGTATAGCAATTTGTAAAATATTTAGTTGATTATAATGATCAGCATACTCGTTGGAGAAACGTATGAACTCAGTTAAAAAAATAGCAATGTTGATATTTATTGCACTACCGAGTGTTGTTTGCGCGGGTGAGGCACAAGTGAAATGGCATGACTTTAATGATTATCGCGATGTACGCCCATCAAACCAAACTAAAGGCTCATACCACAAGCAAATTGCCAAAAATATTGATGAGCACTTTGCAAAGCTCAGTGAGCAGCTTCCTAAAAATTATAGTTTAAAAATTGAAGTAACCGATTTAGATTTAGCTGGTGACGTGCGCTATGGCGGTGTTAACGAAATTCGGGTGGTTAAACCCATTCACTTTCCACGGATTGAATTTAACTATGTGCTTAGTAATGAAAGTGGTGTTGTTGCACAAGAAGACAACGTGAGCTTAAAAGATATGGGCTTTATGGATAAAATTAAAATAGGTCGAGACGAAGCATTTTACTATGAAAAACGCTTATTAACAGAGTGGTTTGGTGAGCAAATTTTACCGCGTATCTAGCTAATAATGCAAAGCATCTACTTTGGTAGATGCTTTGCAAAGAAGTCGCTCATTTTTATTTAAAGGTCGCTAACAGCGTTAGTAAATTTTGTAGTTTAATAACCGCTTTTTTTAGTTTTTCTTCATCCAAACCGTCGCTCGATAAGCTTTCTACATCAGCGGCAACGTCTAACACGTAAGGCTTAAAACGTTTAGCTTCGAAACTAAATCCAGCGTCCTCGGCAAATAAGGCTTTAAATTTTCCGTGACCTTGCTGTTGTAACTCATCGAGTTTTTTGTCAGCGTCAAGTGCCTGACGGTAAACAATTTTTAAGTTGGCGTTGAGTTGTTCAATTATAGAATCCATGGTTTTCCTAAAGCTTAGTGCAATGTTGCCGATAAATACTTAAGTGGGTTGGTAAAGTAATTTACCAATTCAGCGACTATAATACGTGTATTACATTTAAATGTCAGGTGTGAGTTATGAATATATCAGGTGGAAATCTACCTACAATCCCTGGTGCAGGCCAAGGCGCAGAGGTTTTAACTGCTGCTTTATCTAAAAAGCAACAGCAAGCTGATGGCGCCGCTGCACTTGCGCTTATTGAAGGTGCTACACAAACCTCAAGTGCACAAACACCGGCTAAGTCGGTTACTGCAACACTTGGGAATAATGTAAACGTTTATGTTTAAACCAATTTGAGGTCAATAGGGGTTTTACTTTTTTGGCCCCCTATTTCTCTTACTAGTTTAGGCACTAAAAATCCTGGCAGGGCTTCTAAAAGCTCTGCCATTATTTTTATGGCTTGTGCCTCATCTATATCAAAATGACTTGCGCCTTCTACCTTATCCAGTAAGTGTAAGTAATAAGGCATTACGTCTGTATCAAACAAGGCTTCACTTAAGTTTATTTGCGCATCAACTGTATCGTTAACATCTTTTAAAATAACCGCCTGATTTAATAACAGTACATTGGCTTGTTTTAGCATGTTCATGGCGTTTTTAAAGTCACTATCTATTTCGTTAGCATGGTTAATATGATTCACGAATATAACTTTTAGTGGTGACTTTGCTAATCTTTCACATAATTGTTCAGTAATGCGTGCAGGGATCACAACGGGTAAGCGGCTGTGTATGCGCATCCGTTTTATTTGTGGTATTTGCTCAAGCTCATCTAAAAACCAACTAATAGCATCGTCTTTGGCCATTAGTGGATCGCCACCACTTAAAATCACTTCGTTAATATTTTTATCAGCTTGTATATAGCTCAATGCATCAATAAGGCTGCGTTTATTTAACTGGTTTTCTTGATAAGGAAAATGGCGTCTAAAGCAGTAGCGGCAATTTACCGCACAACCAGTTTTAAACATGACTAAAACACGTGATTTATATTTATGTAACAGACCTGGTTGATTGTTATCTTGCTCAAGTAGCGGATCTTTATTAAACCCCGACTTAGTTAAAAATTCTTGATGGCGAGGCATAACTTGCAGCAATAAAGGATCATTTGCATCGCCATGACGAATTTTTTTTATAAAAGGCAATGGCACACGAACAGGAAACAAGCTACGAGCTTTTATGTCGTTTTCATGGACTTGGCTCGATAAACCAACCATTTCTAACAACACTTTTGGGCAGGTAACTACATTTGCTAATTCTTTTTGCCAGTTTTTATGCAAATTTGCTTCATTTCTTTGTATCATTGGCACGTAGATTACTCGAAAAATATAAATAGAGGAAACGATGGCGAATTATAGCACCAACGAGTTCAAGGGCGGCCTAAAAATTATGATGGACGGCGAACCTTGCAGTATCTTAGAAAATGAAATGGTAAAACCGGGTAAAGGCCAAGCGTTTAACCGTGTTCGTATCCGTAAGCTTATCTCTGGCAAGGTACTTGAAAAAACCTTTAAATCGGGTGAATCGGTTGAAGGTGCTGATGTAATGGATACCGATTTAGCGTACCTATATACAGACGGTGAATTTTGGCATTTCATGAACAATGAAACATTTGAACAAATCGCTGCTGACGAAAAAGCACTGGGCGATGCTGGAAAATGGTTAGTTGAAAACGATGTATGTACTATTACATTATGGAACGGCAGCCCAATTGCTGTAACTCCACCAAACTTTGTTGAGCTTGAGATTACTGAAACTGATCCGGGCCTTAAAGGTGATACAGCGGGCACAGGTGGTAAACCAGCAACGCTTAGCACAGGTGCTGTAGTACGTGTTCCATTATTCGTACAAATTGGCGAAGTAATTAAAGTAGACACTCGTAATGGTGAATACGTGAGCCGTGTTAAGTAAGCAGCAACGCGTCTTATTAATTAAATCCCGGCTTAAGCTGGGATTTTTTTTGGAGAAAATATGTCAGCAGATCTTTGGAAGCCGAGTGCCAGCATAGAAATACTTAAGCAACGCGCAGCAATTATGCGCAGCATTCGGGAATTCTTTTATGAGCGTAATGTAATGGAAGTCGAAACACCGAGTTTAAGTGCTGCCAGTGTAACCGATGTGCATTTAGCCAGCTTTAATACTACATTTGTGGGCCCAGGCCATGCTGGTGGGCTACCCCTGTTTTTGCAAACATCTCCAGAGTTTGCGATGAAACGCTTGTTAGCGGCCGGCTCAGGCGCTATTTTTCAGCTTTGTAAGGCATTTCGAAATGAAGAAGCGGGCAGTCATCATAATCCTGAATTTACTATGCTTGAATGGTATCGGCCTGGGTTTGACGAATTTGCTTTAATGGACGAAATAGATGAGCTAATGCAGCTCATTCTTGAGGTTGCGCCTGCAGAGCGCGTTACCTACCAACAGGCATTTGAACGCGCGTTAGGGGTCGATCCATTAACTGTATCTATCACGCAGTTACAACAACTCGCATGCGAACATGGCTTTGCTGATATTGCTAAAAACGAGACTCATAAAGATACCTTGCTGCAATTATTATTTTGTATGAAAGTAGAGCCAACAATAGGACAAGATAAGCCATGTTTTGTGTATCACTTTCCGGCATCACAAGCGGCACTGGCACAAATTTGTGAGCACGATGAGCGAGTAGCAGGGCGCTTTGAGTTGTATTATAAAAATATGGAACTGGCTAACGGCTTTAATGAGCTCACTAATGCTAAAGAACAAGCAAAAAGGTTTAACGAAGACAACACCTATCGTGCTGCTAACGGCTTAAAGCAAGTTCCTATGGATACGCGTTTAATTGCGGCATTGGAACATGGTTTAGAGCAATGTGCGGGGGTTGCATTAGGGATTGATAGACTCGTGATGCTAGCAACCAATAAACAAAAAATAAAAGAAGTGATTGCGTTTGATGTGACCAGAGCTTAAAGCAGCTAATTGCTTTTAGCGGTCAGCTATCAGATAAAAAACACCGCGTTTGCATTAAACGCGGTGTTTTCTATTCTCGAACTGACAACTGGTTCGCTGTATTACAGATTAAGCGTAAACGTAACGCCGGCCACACGTGGCTCACCTAGTTGAATGTAAGTTTGACTTGTATAACCATCTAACGGGTTGTTACCAAATTCAAAACCGCGAGTTGGAACGGTTTCATCAAACACATTACGTGCCCATGCACGAACAGCCCAGTTTTCTGCTTCGTAACCAAGGCTCGCATTTACTAAGTTTGTATTTGGAGCTTGTGCATTATGGCTGTCTGAGAAGTAATAATCGTCTTTTCCTTCAACGCCTAACATTGCATATAGCTCATCAGTAACATTGTAGCGTGCACTAAATGCGTATTGGTATTTAGGCGCTTGTGCTTGCTCGCGGCCATCTTGGTTTAAGCCCGACTTAGTGACAAAGTCGTTTATTTTCGTATCTAAATAGCCAGCGCTACCGCTAATGAGTAAATTATCAGTAAGTAAGTAGCTGCCTTCAATTTCAAGACCGTAGTTGCTGCCAGAGCTGGCATTGGCGACATAACCGGTAAATTGTTGATCTGATACTTGCCACGACTTTAATTGAATATTATCGCGGTGCATATAAAATGCCGCTAAGCGCAGGGTAAACTTGTCATCTAGCGATGAACCTTTAACGCCAAACTCACCACTCCACAAGTATTCTGGATCAAAGCTGGTATGCTGTTTGAAAAAATCAGCATCTAAGCTTAAACCTTCATCTTTTGCTTTTGCTAGCGCTTCTGAATTAATACCACCAGCTTTGTAACCGCGGGTGATACTGGTGTAAATCATGGTACGGTCAATAACTTGGTATTCAAGTGCAATTTTACCACCGAGCATAATATCGTCAGTTTCTTCAATAAAACCGTTACTATCGGTGTAATCTCCTTGATATTGCTCAACTCGTAAACCAGTAATAAGCGTAGTTTTTGGGCCAATTGCTGTGGCTAATTGGCCATAAGCTGCAATGTTATTAGTTTCATAGGTTGAAGCAAACGGGTTGGCTAACCACGTATATTGACGCTCTAAATCCACATCACGGTTTTGATAATAAATACCCGCAACCCAGTTACCTGCTTTACCAGTAAATTGCAGATCGAGCGCTTGATCATCACGATCGCGGCTATAAATATCTGTTGAACTATAACCATCAGGATGCAAACCGGCGGCACATAATTGCGGCTTATTAGTATCGTTACACACCCAGTCTTCATCAAAGCTATAAAAAAGTTCTGTATCAATGGCTGAAAGGTTTAAGTTGACATCAAAGGCATCAAAACCAGTGTAAGTATTATTCAGGCCAATAGCATAACTTTGTTGATTATCTTCGCCTGGTTGATCAGCAAGGCTGTTGCGAGAATTATCAAGAGTAAATGCATCGTAGCCGTTATTAATATCAATATAATGCAGGTTAAGTTCTGAATTTAAATGAGCTGTGAGTTGGCTGTTTAATTTAAAGCGTGCAACTTGCTCATCTTGATCTTGAGTGGGTTTATCTAAATAAAGGTTGTCTACGTAGCCGTCAGACTTTCTGCGAAAGTAGCTAACGCGGGCACTGGTGTCATCTGTTAAGCCTGTACTAGCGGCAAGGCCTGCTTCGTGGCTGTTATAAGTGCCAGCACCTAAATGTAATTTTAAGCTAGGATCGCTGGTTGCATTAGCTGATTGCATTTGGATCATGCCCGCCATGCCATCTGCACCAAAACGCGTACCTTGTGGACCACGGTAAATTTCTACTTGGTCAATATCAAACAATAATGAACTACCACCTAAGCCTGAATAATTAATACCGTCAATTACTAAGCCCACAGATGGGTTTATCGGGTCAACAAACTGCGAGCGTAAACCGACACCGCGAATTTGAATATAACGACCGCGAGACGCACCAGCAGCAAAGTTTACATTGGCTGCACTGGCTAACATTTCGTCTAAATACGTTGCACCACGTTGATTCATTTCATTTTCAGAAAATAAGCTGGCACTGGCGCTTAATGTTTGAATGCTTTCTTGCTGAAAGTCACCGGTAACAATGATTTTCTCTAGTTCGGTGTCATCTGCGTTAGCATATATAGGTGCTGCGAGCAGGGGTAATAACGTGGCTGTAATTAAAGACAAACGTAAGTTCATTAGGTTACTTAACTCCATTTTAGGGACTTGTATGGTAGCAATTATTTCAACACTTGTGCTATAAACGCGGCAATTATACGTTAAATAATTTGGATTACTAATATGACCTTTAAAGTAGACTTTAAGGTACGCGACTACGAATGTGACCTACAAGGTATTGTGAATAACAGTGTTTATTTTAATTATCTTGAGCACGCTCGCCACGAGTTTTTATACGCACACGGCGTTGATTTTGCACAACTTGCGAAAGATAAAATTAACTTAGTGGTGATACGCAGTGAAATGGATTACAAACATTCCCTATTGCCTGGAGATGAGTTTTATGTGGCGGTAGAGCCTGTGCGTATTAGTCGTCTTAAGTTTGCATTTAAACAAACGGTAGTGCGCAAAGAAGATGAAAAAATGATGCTCAATGCCTTAGTTATTGGTACATCGGTTAATGAGAAAGGTCGGCCATTTTTACCACCACAGATAGATAACTTATTCCAAGCCGTTGCATAGTTTTAAATAGCATGAATTTTAAACAAAAATTTACATTTAAAATATGCATTTTTAACGGATAAACCTGACAAATATTGATACTATTACATTAATTAGACAATAAGTTAGTAGTAACATGAAATTAGCAGCAATACCGATGCTCGTAATCGGTTTATGTGTTGGTTGCGCATCAACAGGGACAGTTACCACTGAGCAGCTAAAATATACACAATGGCAATTATCAAAGGTTGATGGTTTGGCTATTCCCGCATCTTTTAAAGCATCAATGAGCTTTATAGAAGCGCTACAAATAAATGGCTTTGCCGGATGCAATAAGTTTTTTGGTGAAGGTTCGCTTGAAGATAGCAGCTTGAGCGTAAGTAAATTAGGTATGACACGCAAATCATGCGGCCCTGAACTGGATGAGTTTGAACAGCAGTTTTTACAAGCGCTTAAGCAAGGTGCCGAGCTTAACCTGCAAGACCAAAAATTGGTGATGCAAGGCGAGCAAAAATTTGTGTTTATCCCTAAGTAAATTTTACACATTTTGAAAAACAGCCCCTTGCAGGGAATTTTCAACTGGCGTACACTCATAGCAGATTTGATTAAAACATTATCAAATCAACGAACAATTTAACTACTTGTCGGAGTGCCTAAGTTTTATTTAGGCTGAGATCGCGAAAGCGGGATCCGTGAACCTGATCAGGTTAATACCTGCGTAGGGAACAAGCTGCCTAAACGGGACGCTTGTGCGTCTTTTTTTATGCGTACAACAAAATCAAACCCGTCAATTTAGGCTGCAAAGTGGCATAAAGCTACTTTACGATCTTTCTCTATTCCATTGGAATATCTGGCAAGACAACCCTTAAGCAATGAGGTAAGTCATGTCAAACACTACAAACAAATCGTCGCGCCGAGAAACTCGTGCTGCTGCATCTGACTATATTTATAACCTAACGGGTCAACCATTTCCAAGCTCTCATAAAGTGTATGTTGAAGGAACCCAGCAAGGCGTGCGTGTGGGTATGCGCGAAATAACATTAAGCGATACATTCATAGGTGGCACAGATGAAAACCCTGTGTATGAGTCAAATGAGCCGCTGCGTGTTTACGATACATCTGGCCCGTATACCGATCCTAATTTTGAATTAGATGTACGTAAAGGGCTTGATAAATACCGTGAGCAGTGGATTGAAAGCCGTGGTGATACTGAAGTACTTGAGTCAGTTACCTCACAGTTTGCGCAGCAGCGTATGGCTGACGATGGGCTTGATCATATTCGCTTTGAGCATTTACCAAAAATTCGCCGTGCAAAAGCGGGTAAAAACGTAACGCAAATGCACTATGCCCGCCAAGGGATAGTTACCCCAGAAATGGAATATGTAGCGATACGTGAAAACATGGGGCGTGCGCAAATACGTGAAGAGCTTCTCGCGGCACAACATAAAGGGGAATCGTTTGGCGCGAGTATTCCTGAGTTTATTACTCCTGAATTTGTGCGTGCTGAAATAGCGCGTGGTCGCGCTATTTTACCTAACAATATTAATCATCCAGAAACCGAACCTATGATTGTTGGTCGCAACTTTTTAGTTAAAGTTAACGCCAATATAGGTAATTCATCAGTGGGTTCATCCATTGAGGAAGAAGTTGAAAAAATGGTGTGGTCAACCCGTTGGGGTGCCGACACCGTAATGGATTTATCAACTGGGCGCTACATTCACGAAACCCGCGAATGGCTAGTGCGTAATTCGCCAGTCCCTATTGGTACTGTACCCATTTATCAGGCCCTTGAAAAAGTAAATGGCGTAGCTGAAGACTTAACGTGGGAAATATTTCGTGACACGCTGATTGAGCAAGCCGAGCAAGGTGTTGATTACTTTACTATTCATGCTGGTGTACTGCTGCGCTATGTGCCTATGACAGCAAAACGCGTAACAGGCATTGTATCGCGCGGTGGCTCTATTATGGCTAAATGGTGCCTAGCTCATCACAAAGAAAACTTTTTATACACGCATTTTGAAGATATTTGTGAAATTTTAAAACAATACGATGTGTGTTTTTCATTAGGCGATGGCCTTCGCCCAGGCTCTATTGCTGATGCTAACGATGAAGCGCAATTTAGTGAGCTTCGTACCTTAGGCGAACTGACTAAAATAGCTTGGAAGCATGATGTACAAGTGTTCATAGAAGGCCCTGGGCATGTGCCTATGCATATGATCAAAGCCAATATGGAAGAGCAACTTAAACATTGTGACGAAGCGCCCTTTTATACCTTAGGCCCACTCACCACAGATATTGCACCAGGGTATGACCATATAACCTCAGGGATTGGGGCTGCGCAAATAGCTTGGTATGGCTGTGCCATGCTGTGTTATGTAACACCGAAAGAACATTTAGGTTTGCCAAATAAAGAAGACGTTAAAGAAGGCCTTATCACCTATAAAATTGCTGCTCATGCCGCCGATTTAGCCAAAGGTCACCCCGGTGCACAAGAGCGAGACAATGCTTTATCAAAAGCACGCTTTGAATTTAGGTGGCACGACCAATTCAACATTGGTTTAGACCCTGTTCGCGCTCGTGAATACCATGATGAAACACTGCCGCAAGAATCAGGAAAAGTAGCCCACTTTTGCTCCATGTGTGGTCCTAAATTTTGTTCGATGAAAATAACCCAAGAAGTACGTGACTACGCCAAAGATCTAGAAGCGCGCGGTATTGATCCTAATAACGTGGGTGATGCCATTGAAATCAAAATGGTTGATGTAGAGGCCGAGATGAAAGCTAAATCTGAAGAGTTTAAACAAACAGGCTCAGAGATTTACCATAAAGCAATATAAAATAGGTTGCGAGTTGCGAGCATCGAGTAGCGAAATGTTTATCTTAACATCTTGTTGCTCGAAGCCAGAGACCCGCAGCTCGCAGCTAAATGTAGGAGTGTTTATGTTTTATGACATTGCTGTGGTGGGCTTTGGTTTAGCGGGGCGGTTGGCGGCGCTTGAGTTAAGTAAGCAGCACCGTATTACTGTATTTGAAGCTGATGACGAGCATACTCAAAATAGTGCGGGTAAAGTGGCGGCGGCTATGCTGGCACCACTAGCTGAGTCGGTTATGTGTGAACATGATTTAGCACTATTGGGAGTAGATTCTATTGCTCGCTGGCCTGCTATTTTAGATGAGTTAAACAGTGAGGTGTTCTTTCAACAGCAGGGCACCTTAGTGGTTGCTCACCCGCAGGATAAAGGCGACTTACAAAGTTTTGCACAGCGAATAAAGCCGTTACTAAATTTTAGTGCCAAAGCGGTTAATACGCAGCAAATAGCGGATTTAGAACCTGAGCTTACAGGGCGTTTTAATCAAGGGCTATTTTTATCCGGTGAAGCGCAAATAGATAACCAAGCCTTTTATAAAGCCAGCTTTAGGTTGCTAAATAAGCGCAAAGTAAAGTTTGTGTTTAATCAACGCGCCAGCATCTTTGATAATAAAGTGAATAATCGAGAGTTTGATTACATTATTGATTGCAGAGGGCTTGGAGCCAAACAAGATCAGCCACTTCGAGGCGTGCGCGGGGAAGTGGCAAGGTTATACGCCCCTGAGGTTAACTTAACGCGGCCTGTGCGTTTAATGCATCCGCGTTACCCTATTTATATTGCACCTAAACCTAATCATGAATATGTCATAGGGGCAACGGAGATCGAATCGCAAGATACAGGTCCTGCAACTGTGCGCTCAACCCTTGAACTATTATCAGCGGCCTACACTGTTCATAGTGGCTTTGCCGAAGCGCGATTATTAAATATTCAAACAGGCTTACGCCCAGCGTTTAGCGATAATCGCCCACAGGTAAAAAAAACGAGCAAGGTTATCAGTATCAATGGCTTATATCGCCACGGCTATATGTTGGCACCCGCGCTTGTGGCACAAGCATTATCGCAAATAGAGTGAGTATTAAATGAACATTACAATTAATGGTGAGCCTTTAAATGTGACTAGCCATGCGCTGCTGGAAATAGTAAAAAACGTGGGTGCGATGGCGCCTTATGCCGTGGCTGTAAATGGAGAGTTTATTCCTCAGAGTCGCCATAGCCACGTTGTTATAAATGAAGGTGACAGTATTGAGTTATTGTCACCTATCCAAGGTGGATAGTGCTATGCAAAGCAAAGACTGTTTAACAATTTATGGTGAACCAATCAATAGTCGCTTGTTAATTGGATCTGCGTTATATCCGTCACCAGATATCATGACGCAATCGATTAAAGCCTCAGGTGCTGAGATAGTCACCGTGTCACTTAGACGACAACAAAACGCGGCGGCAGGGAATGATTTTTGGCAATTAATTAAAAACACCGGTTTAAAAATACTGCCTAATACTGCCGGATGCCACAGCGTCAAAGAGGCTATTAACCTAGCTAAAATGTGCCGAGAAGTATTTGCTACCGATTGGATAAAACTTGAATTAATAGGCGATGACTATAATTTACAGCCCGATCCCTTTGCATTACTTGAAGCCACAAAAATATTGATTGATGATGGGTTTAAAGTACTGCCTTATTGCACTGATGATTTAGTGCTGTGTCAGCGCTTGAATGGATTAGGCTGTGAGGTGCTAATGCCGTGGGGCGCGCCTATTGGCACCGGTAAAGGATTGTTAAATAGTTATAATTTAAAAACCATTAGAGAACGCCTGCCTAATACAACATTAATTGTTGATGCCGGGTTAGGTTTACCATCGCATGCCTGCCAAGCACTTGAATTAGGGTATGATGCTGTATTATTAAATTCAGCCATTGCAGGGGCGGGTTGCCCAGTGACTATGAGCCGTGCATTTAAAGCTGCGGTAGAGGCAGGGCGCTTTGCATACAATGCCAAAGCAATGCCCGAAAAAGACGTTGCAACCCCCTCAACCCCAACAATGGGTATGCCATTTTGGCATCAGCAGTAAGGAAAGAAAAATATGACAAACGTAGTGTGGACAATTGCTGGCTCTGATTCTGGCGGCGGCGCGGGTATTCAAGCCGATATTAAGGCAATGCAAAGTTTTGGTGTGCATGGTTGTACAGCAATCACCGCGCTTACCGCTCAAAATAGCTTAGGTGTAGAGGCCATTAATGCAGTGTCTACCGATATTATTGAGTCCCAGTTGCTTGCACTTGAAAAAGACATGAAAGCCAAAGTGATAAAAATTGGTATGCTTGCCAATGTGCAGCAAATTCAGTTAATTAGTGAGCACATAAGCCATTACAAAGCCAAATGGCCAACCCCGCCGGTTATTGTGTATGACCCTGTGGCTATTGCCTCAAGCGGTGACTTACTAACAGAAGAAGACACCGTAAGTGCGATAAAAGAATGTTTACTACCGCTGGTGGATGTAATTACCCCAAATACCCACGAAACCCAGTTATTAACGGGTGTGTATTTAATTGGCCCTGCAGCGATTAAAGAAGCGGCGAGTAAGCTGATGGCGTGGGGCGCAAAAGCGGTGGTGATTAAAGGCGGACATTGGGATTACCCAAGCGGGTATTGCATTGATTACTGCACACAAAACGGTGAAGACTATTGGCTAGGTAATGAAAAAATTCAAGTTCCTCATAGCCATGGTACAGGGTGCAGTATGGCGTCAGTAATTGCTGCGTGTCTTGCAAAAGACTATCCGTTAAAAGATGCGTTTATTTTAGCTAAAGCCTATATAAACCAAGGTTTAAAGCAATCAGTTCGCTATGGCGAGGGCATAGGGCCGGTTGCACAAACGCAGTTTCCTACCAATTTAGCGCATTACCCTCAGGTGATTGAACCGGGTAGCTGGTTAGGTGATGAGTTGGATTTTGATGTGCCGCTTGATTTTAATATGGCTGCTGATTTTGCAGCCTGTGAAAGTAAAAAGCTTGGCCTCTATGGTGTGGTTGATAGTATTGAATGGCTAGAAAAGTGCTTACAGCAAGGAATTAAAACAGCTCAGCTTCGTGTTAAAAATAAAACGCAGAATGAGCTAGATGAACTGATTGCCAAAGCGGTCACCTTGGGTGAGCAGTATAATGCGCAGGTATTTATAAATGATTACTGGCAACTTGCCATCAAACATGGCGCCTATGGGGTGCATTTAGGGCAAGAAGACTTAGAGAGTGCAAACTTAGTTGCTATAAAAGAAGCAGGCCTGCGACTTGGTCTTTCTACCCATGGCTTTTATGAAATGCTTCGGGCGCATAATTACCGCCCAAGCTACATGGCCTTTGGCGCGATTTATCCTACCACCACCAAAGACATGACTGGCCAGATACAGGGGCTTGAAAAGCTAACTCGGTTTGTGCCATTAATGCAAAGCTATCCTACAGTGGCTATTGGCGGAATTGATTTAAATAGGGCGCAAGAGGTTGCTAAAACGGGCGTGGGCAGTGTAGCCGTGGTGCGTGCTATTACCGAGGCTGATGATTATGTAGAGGCAATCAATACTTTAAAATCGGTGATAAATGAGAATGCCTGCTAACATGCAAACGCAGCAGCTCAGCGACAAAGAAATCTTGCGTTATAGCCGCCACATATTACTTGATGAAGTGGGGCTTGAAGGGCAGTTAACGCTGAAACGCTCAACGGTTGCCGTAGTTGGTGCAGGTGGCTTAGGTAGTCCTGCGCTGCTGTATTTAGTGGCAGCTGGCATTGGGTCGCTTATTTTAATTGATGACGATGTAGTTGAACTGTCTAACTTGCAGCGCCAAGTGCTTTATAAAGTAAATCATTTGGGGCAAAACAAAGTTCGCGCGGCTGGAAAAGTGCTTGCGAGCCTTAACAATCAAATAAATATAATAACCCACACTCAAAAGCTGGATGATACCAACAGTGCGTTGCTCTTAAAAAACGCCGACATAGTACTTGATTGCTCTGACAACTTTGCGACTCGATACACGGTAAATCGCTATTGCATTGCTAATAACACTCGCTTAATTACAGGGGCTGCGCTGGCAACTCAAGGGCAATTAATGGGGTTTGATTTTAGACAAAGTGACAGTCCATGTTACGGCTGTGTTTTCCCTCAAAGTAGCGATGCACCGGTTATAAATTGTAGTAATGCCGGGGTAATTAGCCCTTTACTTGGGATTGTTGGGTCAATGCAGGCACAATTAACCCTCAATATGTTGTTAGGTCATTTTAAGGGGAATATGTTTATAACGTTTGACGCATTAAGCTTAAAGCAACAGCATTTTAAGATGACTAAGGATTTAGCGTGTAAAGAGTGTGGCGGGTATGAGTAATGAAAAGCTTGGCTTTTAACGTGAGTAAGCTCTACGTTTACAAGAAAACACCGCGGTTATTGAAAATAAACGCGGTGTTTTTTTAAGCTCGAACTGACACTACCTATTAATCATCAATTTTTGCAAAGGCAGTGCCTAAACGAGTAACTACCTCTGGGAGTTGATCGTCTAATATTTCTGCTTTGTTCGCACCCCATGCGAGCACAACCGTTGAGCCTAATTTAAAGCGACCCATTTCTTCCCCTTTCTTAAGGGTGATCGCGTTTTCGCCTTTAGTTGGGTAGTTCCAGCTAAACACATCACTGCCAGCTGGTGGAGTCACTGTGCCAGCCCAAATAGTTTCTATGCTGGCAACAATGGTTGCGCCTACTAAAACCATAGCTAGCGGGCCAATTTCAGTTTCAAAAATAGCCACTACACGCTCGTTACGGGCAAATAAATTTGGTACGTTTTGAGCGGTAAGTGGGTTTACTGAAAATAAATCGCCCGGTACATAAATCATTTTGCTTAGCGTGCCATCAATTGGCATATGAATACGGTGGTAATCTTTTGGGGCTAAGTAAATAGTTGCAAATTTACCGCCTAAAAACGGGGTTGTGTCGTCTTGTGATCCACCTAACAATGCTTGTAAGCTGTAATCGTGGCCTTTAGCTTGAATAAGTTGACCATCAACAATGTCGCCTAGTTGGCTAATTGCGCCGTCTACTGGATGAATAATAATATCGTCATCTTCAACCATAGGACGCACACCGTCTTTTAACGGACGGGTAAAAAATTCATTAAAGCTTTTGTAATGAGCCGGATCTGAATATTTAGCTTCGCTCATATCTATTTTATATTGTTTAATAAATAATTTAATTAATGTGGTTGTTAACGCACCGGCTTTTGCTGCAGCAAGTTTACCTACCACACGAGAAATAAAGTGTTTTGGCATGGCATACTGCATGGCGATTTTAAATTTATCTAAACTCACAGGTTATTCCCTTATTATACGCGGGGCGCACGAGCGCCTGCACGGCCATCGGCCATGGTTTCTAAAATACGGTGGTAGCTTTCAAAGCGTAATTTTGAAATATCGCCATCGGCTACCGCTTGTTTAATTATACAGCCCGGATCGTTTAAATGTTTACAATCTCTAAACCGGCATCCGCCTATAAATTCTCTAAATTCTTTAAAGCACCAAGTGACGCGTTCAACATCTAAATGCCATAGGCCAAATTCACGAATTCCCGGTGAGTCAATTAAATTACCCCCGCTCGGTAAATGATGAAGGCGTGATACCGTGGTGGTGTGCTGGCCAAGCCCGCTGTTTTCAGACACTTCTTTAGTCAAAATTTCAGCATCCGGCAGTACAGTGTTAACTAAGGTAGATTTACCCACGCCACTTTGACCAACAAAAATATTGTTTTTGCCCGCAAGTACTTCTTTTAACTCATTAATGCCTTCGCCAGTTATATTACTAACTAGCAGCACCTGATAATTAAGCTTACGGTAAATGTCGAGGATTTGTTGTATTTCGTTTAAACCAGCTTCATCAATTAAATCAATTTTATTCAGTACTAAAATGGGTTCGATACCCATGTCTTCACAGGCAATTAAATAGCGGTCAATAATGCTCGGGGTAAACTCTGGCAGTACCGCTGAAACCATTAAAATTTGATCAATGTTAGCGGCAATCACTTTAACCCCATCATAAAAATCGGGGCGCGTGAGTTGTGAACGGCGCTCTTGAGTTGCTTCAATAACACCCGCTAAATCACCTTCACTTACTTTTGCACGGCGAAACAATACTTCATCGCCGCAAACCAAGTTCGATACGGTACGACGAATATTACAACGTAATACATCACCGTTTTGTGTTTCTACATCGGCATGTTGTCCAAAGCGGCTAATAACAATCGCATTTTCCACTTGACCTAAATTATCTGTTTGCCATTCTTGCGCGCCGACTTTTGCCGGTTTTGTATCGGCATTCGATAAGCGCTTTTGATGATTGGCCTTGATCCTACGGGATTGGCCTTTACTTAATTTTTTCTGTTTTGCCACTTGAGGCCTATAACCTGAGTTAAATGCCGAGTTTGCCAAAAAAAGCTTTAGCTCGACGGTTGATGCTAATATGATATATCGAAATGCGTTGGATCTAAAGAAAAGCACCGTTTAAGGTAATTATGACTATTAATAAATCAAATTTAATTTGGCTCGATCTGGAAATGACCGGACTTGAACCAGAGACTGACAAAATACTTGAAATTGCAACTGTTGTCACTGACGCTGATCTGAATATATTAGCCGAAGGCCCAACCATTGCCATTCATCAAAGTGATGAACTACTTGATGGTATGGATGAGTGGTGTACAACTCAGCATGGCAAATCAGGGCTTACAGCGCGTTGTAAGGCAAGTACTTTCGATGAAGCTTATGCCGTTGAGCAAACCCTCGCGTTTTTAAAGCAATGGGTGCCAGCGGGTGCTTCACCCATGTGTGGTAACTCGATTGGCCAAGATCGTCGTTTTATGAATAAGTATATGCGTGAGCTTGAAGACTTTTTTCATTACCGTAATTTAGATGTAAGTACCATTAAAGAACTTGCTCGTCGTTGGAAACCAGATGTATTGGCTCAAGTGAATAAAAAAGGGTCACATTTAGCGTTAGACGACATTAAAGATTCGATTATGGAATTAAAGGTTTACCGAGAAAAGTTTTTTAATTTATAAAAAATACTTGCAAAGCACCCTAATTATTGTAGAATCCTGCCCCGCTCAAGACGATAACCCCCGCGGGGTTAGTGTGTTTGAGCTTTGACTTTTGAATGCGGCACTAGCTCAGTTGGTAGAGCGCGACCTTGCCAAGGTCGAGGTCACGAGTTCGAGCCTCGTGTGCCGCTCCAATTTCTCACCAAAGAAATTGTAGTTCAAGATGAAAAGTTAAAATTGATATAATGCGGCACTAGCTCAGTTGGTAGAGCGCGACCTTGCCAAGGTCGAGGTCACGAGTTCGAGCCTCGTGTGCCGCTCCAATTTCTCACCAAAAGAAATTGTAGTAGAAATAAAGATTCAAGATGAAAGGCGAAAGGAACAAGGTTTAATTTTGACAGAACCTAGAACTTAGAACCTAGAACCTAGGACCTAGAATCTTCATATAATGCGGTACTAGCTCAGTTGGTAGAGCGCGACCTTGCCAAGGTCGAGGTCACGAGTTCGAGCCTCGTGTACCGCTCCAATCTTATTTACTTTCCAGATATTCATTTTTAAATAGCAAACAATAATCCACATGTGAATCATTATAAATTTAATTTATATAATTTTTATTAGATTTGAAGTACTCAATGGATGCGAACGATCTGTGTTGTAAAACCTAAAACCTAAAACCTAAAACCTAAAACCTAGCTCTAAAACGTTTCGCCTTGCAAAGTGGCAATAATTCGCCTAGCCCCGCCATGGTCGCGATGTTCGCCTAAGTATATTCCTTGCCAAGTCCCCAGCGCTAATTGACCATTATTAATAGGTATCGTTAACTCGCAACCTAAAGTGCTGGTTTTAATATGAGCAGGCATATCATCATCGCCCTCATAGTCATGACGATAATAAGGCTGGCGCTCAGGTACAAACTGATTGAAGTGGCTTTCCATATCCATACGCACGGTCGGATCGGCATTTTCATTAATGGTTAAGCTGGCAGAGGTGTGTTGAATAAATAAGTGTAATAACCCTATTTTTAGTTGGCTCAGCTGTGGGAGTTTAGTCAGTATGTCGTTATCAATTAAGTGAAAGCCCCGCGAGCGAGGCTTTAATGTAATCGTGGTTTGCGACCAGCTCATAGCTTATCGAAGCTCACTTCAATGTTTGCATTACCTGCATCACTGGTAAATGGCATAATAATTTTTTTGCCGTCACTTTTATGCGTAATAGTATGGTTTTTACCAGACACAACAATGGGGGTTGCCATGGCAAAGTCATAGCCTTTTTCACCTAATAGGTTTTTAGCACCACCGGTGACCATATTGGTTATTTCGCCGACCATGTCAGTGACTTCTTCATTTACGCTGTCAGGTCGCTCACCTAACATACGTTCCATTATAGTCAGCGCTAAACTTTCGTCGAAGGTTATTGAAAATGAACCGCGAGTTTGGGGGCCAACCATACCAATTAATCCCGATACATCACCACAGGCTACTTCATCGGTTTTAATGCGAGGTTTACCTGGTTTTAACTGAGTTTGAGCCATGGTGCTCAATACATTCATCAAAGAAGATAAAAAGGGATTAATGAACTCTACATTCATATTATATATCCTTAAATTGGTACTGATAGAGGGTATACGTAAAGTATAGCTATAGTCGCTCAGCTATGCTCGACAAGCGTCACATTTACCGTGTGCTTCTATGGTTTGCCCAGAAACTACAAAGCCACTTTCGGCTGCTAAGTTATTGAGCTCATGTGAAATTACTGTTGAATGCAGCTCTTTAACAAACCCACATGTATCGCAAATTAGTAATTGAACAGGATGAATATGATCAAAGTGATGACACAACATGAATGCATTAGTGCTTTCAATTTTATGAATAAAACCGAGTTCTGCTAAAAAGTCTAAAGCACGATAAATTGTCGCAGGTTTTGCGCCTGTTTCAGTGACTTTTAATTGCTCTAGCAAATCGTATGCACCCACACCACCTTGAGCGCTTGCTAATAAACGAAATACCTTTTCGCGAATAGGTGTGAATCGCGCACCACGGTTGTCGCATACTTGTTTTGCTTTACTTACGAGTGATTCTATATTCATCTTCTCTCATCCTTACTTTGCCGTGATATACTAACATACTGTATTGTAGTTGCAGCGTTTTATTAACCGCTTTTGTGAAAAGGTATTCATTAATGCATGAACTATTAGCCATATTTATTTTCTTTTTTGCAGTTATCGATCCAATCGGCACAATTCCGGTTTTTATCGCCGTAACTCGGGGTGATGACGACAAGTTTAAGCGTAAAGTAATTTTTAAAGCAGTGGGTGTATCTGCTTTAGTACTGTTATTTTTTGTGGTTGCCGGTGAGCAATTACTCAATGTGATTGAGATTCCACTATCGGCATTTCAAATAGCCGGTGGGTTGATCTTATTAATTTTTGCACTCTCCATGACGTTTGGTGAAAGTAAACCCGAAGCTGAAATTAAAAGTGTTCGCGATAGCACTGAAACCGCTATTTTTCCGCTGGCTATACCCTCAATTGCAAGCCCAGGCGCTATGTTAGGTGCGGTATTAATGACGCGTAATGAAGAATATACTTGGGTTGAACAAATGATTACCTCATCAATGATGCTGGCCGTTTTAGTGGTGGTACTTATTTTGTTATTACTTGCTACGCATGTACATAAAATAATAGGTGATAGTGGGGCAAGTATTATTAGCCGAATTATGGGGTTAATTTTAAGCTCAGTCGCAGTAACGAATATTTTAAATGGTATCGCACAATACTTTGGCTTGCAGGTGTTTGCTTAATATTGCTGCGCATGGGGCTTTTGTGTAAAATGCAGCGCCTTTTAAGCTGTGCTTAAATTATAAATTTTTGAGGACTACATTTTGGATAAACGTACTTTAAATCGACGCTTTTCTGTTGCCCCCATGCTCGATTGGACTGATCGCCATTGTCGTACGTTTCATCGTAAAATGACAAAGCACACCGTGCTCTACACTGAAATGATCACCACAGGTGCTATTTTGTTTGGCCGTGGCGACTATTTGCACTTTAATCAACATGAAGGCCCAGTAGCGCTGCAGCTGGGGGGCTCAGATCCGCAAGCGCTAGCACAGTGTGCCAAGCTTGCAGGTGACCGCGGTTATGATGAAATAAACCTTAACGTAGGTTGTCCGTCTGATCGTGTGCAAAATGGGCGTTTTGGTGCCTGTTTAATGGCAGAGCCCGAGCTTGTGGCAGAGTGTGTTGCTGCAATGAAAAGTGTAGTCAGTATTCCTGTTACGGTAAAAACGCGCATTGGTATTGATGAGCAAGATTCCTATGAATTTTTATGTGCGCTTATTGAAGCATCGCATAAAGTAGGCTGTGATGATTTTATTATTCATGCCCGTAAGGCATGGCTAAAAGGATTGAGTCCAAAAGAAAATCGCGAAGTTCCTGAGCTTAACTACCCCCGCGTTTACCAGCTTAAAAAAGATTATCCACAACTTGATTTAAGTATTAATGGCGGTGTTAAAACCATTGAGCAAAGCCTTGAGCATTTACAGTACATAGATGGAGTGATGGTTGGGCGAGAGGCTTACAGCAATCCATTTATGCTAAATGAAGTTGATGAAAAAATATATGGTGATGCTGCTAATACTCAGACACGTCATGATGTTGTGCGCTCTATGTATGATTACATTGAAGAAGAGATGCGTTTAGGCGCTAACTTTTGGCATGTTGCTCGCCATATGTTAGGTATTTTTCAGGGACAACCCGGTGCGCGTGGTTTTAGACGCCATTTATCTGAAAATGGCCATGGCAAGCAAGCTGATTTGAGTGTTATGGATAAAGCACTAAGTTACGTACCCGAATAATAGATCCTCTGTATAGAAAAAAGCCACCTCAGGTGGCTTTTTTTGATCCCAAATTTTGGTCAAAAGTTTAATTTATTAGCCAATTCGACTTAATTTCATTCAGTGGCGAGTCATTAATTTACCTACTTAAAATAACTTAACTACATGATATTTAATGAAAATAAAACCATTTTAAGTTGTTGGCATAACTCTTGGAATCCTGTTGATGTATAAATAAAAATCATCAGGAGAATAACATGGGCATATTTAACCGCGTAAACGACGTCATTCAAGCAAATATTGTAGCTATGCTTGATAAAGCAGAAGACTCAGAAAAGTTACTCAATTTAATGCTTACTGAAATGCAAGAAGCGCTTAATGAGTGTCGTAGTACGGCAGCTGCACTTTTATGTGAAGAAAAGAGCATTAAACGTCAAATAAGTAACAAACAGCAAGCGCTCGCAAATTGGCAATTAAAAGCTGAGCATGCTGTGACAAAAAATCGTGACGATTTAGCTAAATCAGCATTAGCCGAAAAACACACTGTTGAACAAAGTATCAAGTGCCTACAAACACAGCTTGAAACATTGCAGCAATCGATTGTAAAAATCACAGAAGACTGTGAGCGCTTACAGCAAAAAATGACGCAGGCAAAAGCAAAGCAAGCACAACTTGCAAAGCGTGAAAACGTAGTTGAGGCAAGGGCAAAAATAAATACGCAACTACAAAGCGATAAAGTGGCTTTTGCCTTATCACGATTTGAGCAAATAGAGCGCCGCGTTGAAAGTGTAGAGTCGCAAGTTGAAGCGTATGAGCTCACAGATACTGCGAGCAATACAGCTATGCAAATTGAGTCACTGGTTAAAAATGAAAAAATTGATGCAGAACTGGCTAGTTTAAAAGCAAGTTTAAATACTGCTAATAAACAAACAGCTTAAGGAGATTGTTATGAATAGTTTTAATACACACCGTCGTTGGTACAAAAATACGCTTAACAAAAAAATATCAGGCGTCTGTAGTGGGTTAGCTTACCGACTAGACTTTCCGGTATGGTCTACTCGCTTAGTGACTGTTTTATTATTTTTAAGTTTTCCGTTTGCAGTGGCGCTAGGTTATTTAATTGCTCACTGTTGCCTTGAAGAAAAAGCAGTGTAAGGAGAGCAGCATGAAAACATTCGCCGTGTGCCTAGTTATTGTTGCGTTGTTTTTAATTAATAGCGGTTCAATTATTCACTTTGATGTGTGGCAGTTTCCGCTATGGATCTCAGATATTAGCTGGACAGGTATAGAGCTCATTGGTGCATTAGTTGCTATTATCGTTTTTATTGCGATTGTTGCTTTAGTGACGATGGGGTTAGTTGGAGCGGCGATGGTGGCACTGGCTGGTACTATTTTAGCTTTTTTATTCGGATCATTGATGATTGCTTGGCCGTTATTGTTTGTAGCAGGGCTGTGTTGGTTAATCGCAGATAACAAAAAAGTCGTCTCTTGAGCTTAAATTAGCTGCCTAACATAGGGGAATTATGATAAATTTGAACTATATTTTTTTGTTTTAACAAGGATTTTACTGATGATTAAACAATGTATTTCGATAGCAAGTGCATTAATGGTGGGTGTTTTTTCGTCTTCGTTAATGGCGCACGAAGGACATGAACACGATAGTGTTGTTGCGCAGCTACAAGTAACACATGCGCAAGTAAGAGAGTTTTTGCCGGCAACCAAAGCCAGTGTGGCTTACTTTAGTATTAAAAACCACAGCAATGTACCAGCAACCTTGACTAAAGCGACAATTGATGGCCTAGGGCGTGTTGAAATTCATGAGCACGTTCACGCTGACGGTATGATGAAAATGCAAAAAGTCGAATCATTGCGTATTAAAGCTCACCAACAACTCGATTTTAAGCCAGGCAGCTATCATTTAATGGTGTTTGAACCACAAGAACCGTTAAAAGTAGGTCAAGAACGTAAACTCACGCTATATTTTGAAGACGGGAACCGAGTATTTACCAATGCAAAAGTCGTTTCGTTAGCCTCACAAGCAGAGCCGGTAAAAGCATCGAAAGATCATAGTCATCATTAGGAGGATAAATGTCACAGCATAAAGGAAAAATAATAACGGCACTGGTACTGTTATTTGTCGTGTTTTACGCCATTGCAGTGTACTGGAGTATAGAGCCTTCACGTTTTGATGTTGTGCAAAATGCTAAGCAACAAGCGCAGCAACGCAGTGAAAAACTAGTCACAGGTTATGTAACAACTTCAACACTCATCACTGTAGCTGATACGCTTTTAACTAAATCAGGCGGTTACTTATCAAATGATGTGCTACCACCGAGCGTAATAATGGACAATATGCCGGCCTGGGAGTATGGTGCGCTGGAAATGGTGCGTGATTTAGCGTTGTCTATGCGAAAAGATTTTAGCCGCTCACAATCGCAATCAACTGAACACGAAGCGCTCAAAAAAGCTCAGCCACAATTTAATATCAGCTCTGAAGCATGGGCATGGCCAAGTGCTGAGGGTGAATACCAAAAAGGAATTGATTATTTAATGGTATATCGTTCTCAAATAGCCAATCAGCATGAGCGCGATAGCCAATTTTACTCTCGTGCAGATAACCTACGCAGTTGGTTAAAAGAAGCTGAAAAGCGTTTAGGCAGCTTAAGTCAGCGTTTAAGTGCAAGCGTGGGTCAAGATAAGGTTAACACTGACCTCGCCGGTAACTCTTCAAATACACAGGCCACCTATACGCCTTTACAACAACAAATAAAAACATCATGGTGGGAAATTGATGATGTATTTTATGAGTCACGTGGGGCCACTTGGGCTTTACTGCACTTTTTACAGGCGGTTGAATATGATTTTGCCGATGTGCTTGATAAAAAGAACGCCCGTGTCAGCTTGCAACAAATTATTCGCGAGCTTGAAGCAACCCAAGAAACGGTATGGAGCCCAATGATTTTAAACGGTAATGGATTTGGTTATGTCGCCAACCATTCACTTGTTATGGCAAATTATATTTCTAGAGCCAATGCGGCACTAATTGAACTTAGCGAATTATTAGCGCAAGGATAAAAAATGAAAAAGTATTGTATAGCAGCAGCCTTATCAATGGCATGTTTAGCCCCTGTAGCACAAGCCGACACTGTATTGGGTTTATATGTAGGGGTTGATGGTTGGAAAGCAGATAATGACGGTAGCTTTTCTGATAACAATAACGCCCTGCAAAACTTCAACTTTGAAGATGAAACCTTTGTAAGTTATTACGCTGCGCTTGAGCACCCAGTGCCATTAGTGCCAAACTTAAAGTTAAAATACACTGAGCTTGAATTAAACGGCTCAACAGTGCTTGAAGACACATTTAGTTTTAACGGTACTGATTATATTGTTGGCACTGATGTTAATTCAGTGACTGACTTATCGCACATTGATTATATTTTTTACTACGAGATTTTTGATAACGATTTAATCTCAATTGATTTAGGTCTTAATGCTAAGCAGTTTGATGGTGAGCTTGTTGTAACAGGTACATCACAACAAGGTGGCGCTAACTTTACTGAAATCGAAGAGTTCTCTGGTGTTGTGCCGTTAGTATATGGACGTTTTGAAGCGGGTTTACCATTTAGTGGTTTAAGTGTTTTTGCTGAAGGCAGCTTTTTAGCCATAGATGACAGTAAAGTACAAGATTACCAAATGGGTATTGCTTGGGAGTTTATTGATAACCTAGCGGTTGATGTTGCGGTTAAAGCGGGCTACCGCTCTATGGTTTTAGAACTTGATGATGTCGATGATATTAATACTGATATTGATGCATCGGGTCCGTTTGCCGGTATTCAGGTTCACTTTTAATTAAAGTATTATTTTGAGCCACCTTGTGTGGCTCTTATTTTTAAAAGCTAACACACGCTTTAGTCATCTCTGTTTGCTATTTTAAAGAATGCCAAACTAATTCAAACTCCCCTTCAAATGCTGAACCAATTAACTGTTTGTACACCTTGTTAATCGGGTAGTTCATTAATCTAAATAGTTCATCACCTGTTTGAGTAAACTTATAATAGCTAAGCACCAAATCGTTACTTTTTGCTTTTAAGGTTAGTTTTTGTGATAAAAAGGATAGGGTGAACTCTTGTCCTACTTTTAATGCCGCTGACTCTATTTCTTTACGATACAGCAAGTTTAAATCCATTAAAGTTAGTACGTCTGGAAAGCTCACGCCGCTTTTACCTATGCTTAATGACACTTTATTGCCTTTACCTAGTAAATCAAATAATGAGGGTTTTTTGTAATACCCCAAGAATATTAGGTGGCTGCTATCCTTTTCGTTATATCCAGAAATAGACACGCACTTTCTTAATGAATCGGCTTCGCGCTGGGTCATGTGCTTAAGTGTTTGTAAACTTTTAATAGAAAAAGTACCTGGGCTAATGGTTTCGCCAGTAAAAATTTTTGCCCACAACACTTGCATAGATTGATTTGAGGTATCTTCACATAAGGCTATAAAGTGCTCCACCCAATCAGCATCGGGCTGCTTAGCGCAAGCAACATCAGGACAAAACTCCATTGCTAAGGCTAAAATAGTCTCAATATTTTGTTGCTGTTTAATCAGTAGTAAGTCTTGTCGTTTTTGAGCACGCGCTAAAATTGAATGCTCGCTATTAATACTATAAAGCGATTTGGCTTTACCTTGAGGATTATAGGTTTTTTCATCAATGGCAGGCGTATTGCTCACTTTTGTGACCGAGTAACCTAGCAGTGACTCAATAATATTGGCAAGTTTAATCCTGGCTTGTGCGGTTTTGACTGTCATGGCTTTCCATTATTGCTTGTGCATCACTGAGTTGAGCGACCGTTTTTAGGTTATTTAATCCTAGGGTCACTATATTACCTAATATATTTTCAGCAGATATAGCAACGTACCCAGAAATAAGCGGCATCGTTGCTTGTCCTTCTATATGCCACGTGACGGTTTTTGTGTGCGGGCTAAATAGTAATTTGCTAGTGATAATATGCTCTTGATTAAATAACACACTAAATACAACTTCATTATCGCTTAATGACGATATTGTCATTTCGCCTTTGCCCCATTTACCTTCCCAAGATTGGTAGGCTCCTGCGCCAGAGCTCGGTTCTCCAATATTAAACTTAATATTAGGGTCTATTTGTTGCCACGGCGACCATTTATACCACTGGGTAAAGTCCTCCACTAATGACTTTATTACGGGAGCGCGTGCATTAATTTTTATACTTTTTTGCACATGATAATTTTGTGGTAACAATAATCCAACGACAACAAAAACCAGAAGCAATATGATTGAAAACTGCATTATTTTTTTAAGTAGTTTAATAGGTATTCCTCATCTATTTTAATTTACAGCGTCTATCAATTATTAATTATTTAATAGTTTAACGAAGTCACGGTTGCTTTTGATCTATTTTATCTACCTTGTATTATTCCAAAAGCAGACATTAGCCGTAATAAGTTTAGATGATTTATTAGTTTTAGTAATGCAATAAAGGTAAACAATTTTTAATCAGCGCTTTCATTTTGTGCTATATCAACGGGGATGTCGATAGGGTATAATTCGCGCCTTTTGTTATTGAACGGCCAATTTTATGAGCACATTAAAAGCTGAACGCGCCTTATTCTCATACCCCAAGTATTGGGCTGAGTGTTATGGCACAGCTCCATTTTTACCAACAACACGCGAAGAAATGGACGCGCTTGGCTGGGATAGCTGCGATATTATTATTATTAGCGGTGATGCTTATGTAGACCATCCTAGTTTTGGGATGGCCGTAATTGGCCGAGTGCTAGAAGCGCAAGGTTTTAGAGTGGGTATTATTGCTCAACCAGATTGGAACTCTAAAGATGCGTTTATGGCATTGGGTAAGCCTAACTTATTTTTTGGTATTACAGCCGGTAATATGGACTCGATGATCAATCGTTACACCGCTGAAAAACGAATGCGCCATGATGACGCATACACACCAGGAAATGTCGGCGGTAAACGCCCAGATCGCGCAGTGATCATTTATTCACAACGCTGTCGTGAAGCCTACAAAGATGTGCCATTAGTGTTAGGGGGCATTGAAGCCAGTCTGCGCCGTATTGCTCATTATGATTACTGGCAAGAAAAAGTACGTCGTAGCGTATTATTTGACGCTAAAGGCGATATTTTAATTTATGGTAATGCCGAACGCCCGTTAGTTGAAGTAGCGCATCGTATCGCTGCCGGTGAAACCATCGATACCATACAGGATGTTAGAGGCACGGCAGTTATTCGTAAAGAGCCTTTACCTGGTTGGCGTGGCAGTGACTCAACAGCCATTGATAAAATTGGTAAAATAGACCCTATTCCTAATCCTTATGGCGCGGATGATGTGGGCTGTGCTAAATCAGAATTTAAGCAAGCCGGCATCGATTTACAAGCAGAAGCTGCAAAACCAATTACCATCCAGCCTGCTCGTCCTAAGCCGTGGGAAAAAACTTACGTTAAACTGCCGGCATTTGAGCAGGTTAGCGTTAATAAGCCTTTGTATGCCCATGCATCACGTATTTTACATCAAGAAACCAACCCAGGTTGTGCAAGGGCGTTATTTCAGCGTCATGGCGATCGTTCTATTTGGGTGAATCCGCCGGCTTATCCGCTTGAAACTCAGGAAATGGATGACGTGTTTGGTTTACCTTACCAGCGTATACCACATCCAAGTTATGGCGATGATAAAATCCCTGCTTACGATATGATTAAAACGTCGGTAAATATTATGCGCGGCTGTTTTGGCGGCTGTTCGTTTTGTTCTATTACCGAGCATGAGGGGCGCATAATACAAAGCCGTTCTCAAGAATCGATTATCGAAGAAATTGAACAAATTAGAGATAAAGTGCCGGGCTTTACTGGGGTTATCTCTGATTTAGGTGGGCCAACTGCAAATATGTACAAACTGCGTTGTACCAGTAAAAAAGCAGAGAGTACGTGCCGTCGCTTGTCGTGTGTGTATCCTGATATTTGTAAGCATATGGATACCGATCACACACCCACTATCGACTTATATAAAAAAGCGCGTGAGGTCAAAGGGATCAAAAAGATCTTAATTGCTTCGGGCGTGCGTTATGACCTTGCAGTACGTGATCCTCGTTACGTTAAAGAGCTAGTAACCCATCATGTTGGTGGATATTTAAAAATAGCACCTGAACACACAGAAGATGGCCCATTATCAAAAATGATGAAACCAGGTATGGGCGCCTATGATGAATTTAAAGCGTTATTTGATAAGTACTCAAAAGAAGCGGGTAAAAAGCAGTATTTAATTCCATACTTTATTTCTGCTCACCCGGGGACTAAAGATGAAGACATGGTAAACATGGCTTTATGGTTGAAATCGAATGATTTTAAGCTTGATCAGGTACAAAATTTTTATCCATCACCGATGGCCAACGCAACCACCATTTACCACACAGAAATGAACTCGCTACGTAATATTAAAAATAATACGGAGCAAGTACCTGTGCCTAAGGGAGCGCGCCAACGTCGTTTGCATAAAGCGATTTTACGCTATCACGATCCTGCCGGTTGGCCAATGATCCGCGAAGCCCTGCGTAACATGGGCAAAGCCAAGCTTATTGGTAAAGGGCCTAACTGTTTAGTCCCTGAAGAAGGACGAGATGAAAGACAAACCAAAGGCGGAAAAGGTAACAAGGGCGGTCGTCCTGCGCTTACTCGTCATACTGGCTTTAGCCAGTTTAAAAAAGCCAACACTAAACCTAAGGTAGGTGGTAATCGCCAGCGCGCTAAGTAGCCTTAACTTATGTAAAGTAACTATCGGCTTAAACAAAAACACCGCGTATTGATGCGGTGTTTTTGTTTAAAAACGTTTATAAAAAGATTAAATCAATAACCAAGTCGCAGTACCTAAGAAGGCAAATATACCAACAATATCAGTTACCGTGGTTAGTACCACACTGCCTGCAAGTGCTGGATCTATTTTCATTTTTTTAAGCAATAGTGGGATACTAGCACCCGCAATACCTGCTGCAACTAAATTCATAAACATAGCAAACGCTAAAACACCACCGAGTTTGAAATCCCATTGCCAAAGCGCAACAACACCGGCAATTAGGATAGACCAAACCATACCGTTAATCGCACCGATAGCGAGTTCTTTTAATAATAAAAAACGTTGGTTAGTTTGGTTGATATGACCCACCGCGATACCGCGAATAACCAAAGTTAAGGTTTGGCTGCCTGCAACCCCACCCATTGACGGGACAATGCCATTGAGCACAGCAAGAATTGGTAATATAGCTAAGGTGTTTTCAAAAAAGCTCGCCACAATTGCAGCCAGCAATGCAGTTAGTAAGTTTACACCCAGCCAAATTGAGCGCTTTTTAGAGCTTTTCAACACAGGTGCAAAGGTATCTTCTTCATCATCTAAACCCGCTAAACCCAGTAAACTGTGCTCAGCGTCTTCACGTATAACATCAACGATATCATCAATGGTGATCCGCCCAAGCAAGTGTGCGTTGTCATCAACAACCGGTGCCGATATCCAATTATGACGCTCAAACAATTGTGCAACTTCGCTCTCATCCATTGAAATAGGAATAGACTCACAGTCTTCATCCATTAAATCATGAACAATTTTTTCAGGGGGGTTGGTTAATAAAGTGCTCAGCGATAGGGCGCCTAAAAAGCAGTTATTTTCATCAACCACATATAAGTCATCTGTACCCTCAGGTAATTCGCCGCGTAAGCGAATATAACGCAGTACCACATCTAGAGTCACATCGGGGCGAATAGTAACGGTATCGATATTCATCAATGCGCCAGCAGAGCGCTCTTGATACGATAAAGCCTGCGTTGCACGTTCTCTATCTTGAATATCCATAGCGCTAACAACATCTTTATAAACGGTGTCAGGTAGGCTACGTAGTACTTCCCCTAAGTCATCATGGCCCATGTCTTCGGTTGCAGCAGCAATGTGCTCGGGTGCCATTTGCGCAATAATGCCCAAACGTACATCTTCAGAAAGCTCTTCAAGCACATCACCTTGTACATCAGGATCAACGAGCTGCCAGAGCATACGGCGAATTTTATGCGGGGATGATTCTAAAAGAAGTGCGGTATCACAAGGCGCCGTCTTTGCCAGCATGCGTCTAACTTGAACAAATTGACCACTATTTAGTGACTTAGTCACCTGTTTTAGTTGTTGTAGTGGAATATCTTGTTCTAAAGCTTCAGGCATTGGCGTCCTTAATTAAATTGTATTACATGCTGGAAGGGTATAAATGCTATTCAATTTTAGTTTATCTTACTTTATGTGAGCAAACTACCTCAACCACTATTAACCTAAGCTTAGGATGATGAGTTAATAATGAACTTTTTTATTCTTGCTCATTAAATCGTTGGTCAATTAGTTCACCTATTGCGCTAAGTGCAGGCTCAGCGTCGGGGCCTTCGCATACCACCTTAACTTCTTTGCCTTGGCTACTTTCGAGCAACATAAGTGCCAGCACGCTATCGCCAGCGGCCTGTTTGTCATCTTGAAATAAAGTGATTGTGGCATCAAATTGCACAGAAAGCTGAGCTAATACTGTCGCCGCTCTAGCGTGTAATCCTAATTTGTTTTTTATTAAAAATGTATTTTCTAAGCGCATGACATCTTCTCGCAAGCTTTATTCTTGTTCTCGGTGGCGAATTTTTACATTAGGATGGCTCATTGCAAAGCTTTCACCAATGGTTTGCGCTAAATAAACAGAGCGGTGTTGCCCACCAGTACAGCCAATTGCAATGGTTAAGTAGCTGCGGTTATTTCGTTCTAAATGCGGCAACCATGTTTGCACAAATGTTTGAATTTGCCATGTAAATTTTTGCACTATACTGTGACTTGCTAGGTAGTCTTTTACTGGTTGGTCCAGCCCTGTAAGTGGCTTAAGTTCAGGCTCCCAATGCGGGTTTGGTAAAAAGCGGGCATCGAATACGTAATCTGCTTCTTTAGGGATGCCGTGTTTAAAACCAAATGACTCAAAGGTAATGATCAGTTGTTTATCTTTTTTTCCGAGTATTTTTTCACGAATAGACTCAGCAAGCTGATGCACACTTAAATCTGTGGTATCAATCATATAATCAGCACGATTAATCAATACATCAAGCAGTTGTTTTTCTTTTTTTATGGCTAAATCAAGCGGCAAAGAATCAATAGATAAAGGGTGGAGACGTCGCGTTTCTGAAAAACGTTTTATTAATGTTTGATCGTCACTGTCTAAATAAAATACCGTTGGTTTAGTAAAACCAGGTAAATATTCAATGATTTCATTAAACTGCTGTTGCTCTTTAGGTAGGTTACGTACATCAACACTCACGGCAATTTTATTATAACTGTCGGAAACACTGCGCACTAATGATGGTAATAAATTAAGAGGAATATTGTCTACACAATAATAACCTAAGTCTTCCACAACGCGTAACGCCACAGATTTACCTGACCCTGAACGACCGCTTATAATTATTAATTCCATTTATCACCTTTCTTTGTTACTACGATTGACTGACGATAACCTGATATAGTTCGCTATCCGATTTGGCGGCGCGTAACTGTTTACAAAATTCTTTATCATTGAGCTTATCAGCAATCGTGGCTAGCGTCTTCAAATGCTGCTGATTATCGCCATCGGGAACAATTAACGCGACAAAAATGTCAACCGGTCGGTTATCAATCGCATCAAAATTAATAGCTGTTTCGCTCACTAAAATCAAAGCAAGGGGCTCTTGAGCACCACTCATGCGACCATGTGGAATAGCAATGCCTCGGCCAATGCCTGTACTTCCAAGCTTTTCTCTTGCAGTTAATGCATTAAGAATATCTTGTTGTGTTAAATAGGGCAGCTTATTGTGAGCCAATTCACTGATAAATTCTAAAATTCTTTTTTTACTATTAAAAAGGACCGCAGCTTTACTGCAGTCCTGACAGATAAGTGAGCTTAGTTTCATAGTGTTAGTGTCGAGCAAGTTTCTCTTTGTGTTTAATTACTTGACGATCTAGCTTGTCAATGAGCGAGTCTATAGCGGCATACATATCTTGATGCTCAGTAGAGGCAAAAATCTCAGCGCCACTAACATGAACGGTTGCTTCAGCTTTTTGGTTTAGTTTTTCTACATCGAGAATAACGTGCACATTCGTTATGTGATCAGTGTGCCTCTGTAACTTCGAAAATTTACTATTTACGTAGTCTCTAAGCGAGTCGGTAATATCTACATGGCGACCAGTTAAATTCAGTTGCATAAACATTTTCCTCTTTGTTGTACGCCTTAAATCAAACTTTTACGTTGATTAGACGGGGGAATAGCTAGAGATTCGCGATATTTTGCAATGGTTCTCCTCGCTACTTTAATTCCTTGCTCTGCCAATATATCTGCAATTTTACTATCACTCAATGGTTTAGCTGAGTTTTCTGCAGCGATTAATTTTTTAATTAATGCACGTATTGCTGTTGATGAACATTCGCCACCATTTTCAGTACTTACATGGCTTGAAAAGAAATATTTAAGCTCAAAAATGCCACGTGGTGTATGCATGTATTTTTGCGTAGTAACACGCGATATAGTCGACTCATGCATTTCCACCATTTCAGCCACATCGTTAAGCACCATAGGCTTCATAGCCTCAGGACCGTGTTCAAAAAAGGCCTGTTGCTGCTGCACAATACAGTTGGTTACTTTAAGTAGCGTGTCATTTCTACTTTCTAAGCTTTTTATAAACCATTTAGCCTCTTGTAAGTGCGAGCGAATAAATTGGCTATCACCACTTGATTTAACCGTACGCGACATAGCTGCATATTGGCTATTTACTCTGATCTTAGGCATGCTATCTGGGTTTAATTCAACTACCCAACGACCTTTAACTTTTTTAACCGACACATCAGGAATAACGTATTCAGACTCTTCTCTGACAATAGTGTCTGCCGGTTTTGGGCTGAGCGTATGAATCAACGTCATGATTTCTTTTAGCTCATCTTCTTTAAGCTTTGTTTTTTTCATTAACGTGCGATAGTCACGTGCAGCAAGTAAATCAATATGATCGGTTAAGATCATTTTTGTTTCGTTTAAAAAAGGTGTGTCTTTATCAAATTGATTTAGCTGAATACACAAGCACTCTTGTAAACTACGCGCGGCTATTCCCACTGGATCAAATAGTTGAATACGCTTTAGTACCGCTTCTATTTCGTCAAGTTCAACTTCATCTTCGCCGTCGTTTTCTTGGTTAAAGCTTTCTAATATTTCTTCACAGCTAAGGGTTAGAATCCCTGAATCGTCCACAGCTTCTACAATTGCAATAGCTATCGCTTCATCGGTAGGACTAAACGGCGTCAGTTGAAGTTGCCACATTAAATACTCATGCAGCGTTTCAGTCGAAGAGCCTTGATAAATAGATTCATCTTCTGGCATTGGGCCCGATGAAGAGGCAGGCGCAGCGCTCATATATTCATCCCAAGTAACATCCATAGCCATATCATCGCTAATGGTGTCTTTGGTCATTGCTTCGCCGCTATCTTGCTCATACTCGCTAGGTTTATCGTCAGCTGAGGCACTTAGCGTTAAGTCATCGTTATCGGCTTTTTGTTCGTTTTTACCTGCAGTGTCTTCGCTGTAATCGTGTTCTTCAACTTCAAGCAAGGGGTTGCTATCGAGCGCTTCTTGAATTTCTTGCTGGAGATCCAATGTACTGAGTTGCAATAAGCGAATTGCTTGTTGCAACTGTGGAGTCATTGTAAGTTGCTGGCCCATGCGCAGCTGTAATGATTGCCTCATGTATCTCTAACAATCCTTTTAAATTACGGTCTGTTGACCTTTACGGATTAAAATTTGTTCAAACTAGGGGCGGTTTAATTGCGGCGCGAGGTTTGTAACCTAGTGGGCTAAGTCAAAACCGAGCAACAAAGAGTAAATCGTCCCTAGGCAGAACCCGAAGGGCAGCGCCTGTTTGGCATTGATGCTGCGTTATCGCCTATTTATGGGGAATACCACACCACATAGGCTCTGCCTTGCCTAAATACCAAACAGACTGCTGCAAATTCAACCTTGAAAGGTCAACAGACCTAAGTATAATTAATCTTAGCAGATGCTTAGTGTAATAACACACATATTAGAGCTTGAACTGCTCGCCTAAATAAACATCGCGTACTGTTTTATCGTTTAATACATATTCTGGAGTGCCTGATGCAATTAACTCCCCATGAGAAACTATGTAGGCTTTTTCACAAACATCAAGAGTTTCGCGTACGTTGTGATCTGTGATAAGTACGCCAATTCCTCGGTTTTTAAGATGCTCTATAATCTTTTTAATATCTAATACTGAGATAGGATCAACCCCCGCAAAGGGTTCGTCTAAAAGGATAAATTTAGGGTTTGCTGCTAACGCGCGAGCAATTTCAACGCGGCGACGTTCACCACCTGATAAAGCCATACCTTGACTATCGCGGATATGCTGAATGCTAAATTCATCAAGTAAATTATTTAAGGTATCTTCGCGTTGTTGTTTATTTAATTCTTTACGTGTTTCTAAGATAGCCATTAAGTTTTGATAAACAGTCAGCTTTCTAAAAATAGACGACTCTTGCGGTAAATAACCAATCCCTAAACGCGCTCGGCTGTGCATCGGTAATAAAGTAATATCTTTATCATCAATTGATATTTTGCCTTTATCGCTAGGGACAAGGCCTACAATCATATAAAAAGTGGTGGTTTTACCTGCACCATTAGGGCCAAGTAACCCCACAATACTGCCAGCTTCAACCTCTAGGCCAACGTTTTTTACAACTTCACGACCTTTGTAGCTTTTAGCTAATAGCTCTGCTTTTAATGTGCTCATGGTTGGCCTTTATCATCTTCTTTTTTATTTTCAACAGGGACTAAAATAGTGTGTACACGGTCTGTTGAGTTTTCGTCTTTTTCTGCGCTAATTAACTGCTGCTCGATATCGTAAGTGATACTTTTAGCTGTTATTTTTTGACCTGCTTGAGCAATGCTTGCATCGCCGATTAAGGTTAAAAAACGCAGCGACACATCGTAACGCACTTCATTAGCACTGGCGCTCATTATGGTGCCATCAGCTTGTGTTTCTTCAAAATATGCAGGGCTGCCTGTGGCAATTAATAACTGTTTGTTATCGCCTAGGTCATCGCGTTTATGCACTTCTAAACGGTCAGCTGTGATACGGCGATTACCATGAATAATTTCAACATTTTTCTCAAAAATGCCTACGTTTTCTTTTAATTGACCTTCTTGCTTATCTGCACTAATTGAAATTTGATTTGCAGCGGGGGCTTCAGCAGGTTCAGCGCCATTACTGTTAAAAGCAATTAATAGTGAGGGAACAATTAAAATTTTAAATAGGTTATTGGTCATAATATAGGGTTCGCGTATGGTTAATAAGTTTAATCACCTCGGTTTTTAAATCGGCCTCAAGGCCTTTACCTGTGATTTTTAAATTAGGTCCTGTAATAACGACAGGCTGCTGTGATTGCATGGTTAATAGTTTTATATCAACATTGATGGTCTGGGCGGTGATCGTATCGATCATGGCGTTATCTACTAAATTTTGAGCGGTTACATTACCCTCTAACACCAGTTGACGGTCGTCGTAGAGTGTGGCTTCATCGGCGTTAATACGCCATGTTTGCTGCTCGTTGTATAAAGTGAATATAGGCTTTTCAAAAAAGGTAAAACCGAGTTGTTGATACAACTCCATTTTTACCGCAGTTACCTTATGGCTCACTTTACCTTGTTCATTATAAGCCGTTTGTTTTAGCTCAATAGCGGTATAATCAGGCTTAGCAATAACTTGTGTTTCTTCGCTTGCAGTTATATCAACCTTAGTAAAATAAGGATACCAGAGCCAAACCATACAGCTTATGAATAAAACGCTCAGTATAATGCGCGCTACATTCATGAACTCGTTCCTTGGCTAGTTAGTGGCTTGTTATTTTCGAGCATAAGTAAGTCTGTCAGCTCTCTTACCGCACCAAAACCGCCGGGCAGTTGGGTTACATAATGTGATAAACGTTTAATAAGTGGATGAGCATCGTTTACGGCTACCGCAAAACCGACTTGCTCCATTACTGGCATGTCTGGGCCATCATCACCTATATAAGCAATTTGCTCATCGCTAAGCGCTAATTTTTGTTTTAATTCTTGATAGGCTATGAGTTTGTCTTCTTGGCCTTGATATATATGTTGTACGGTTAAACTGCTCATACGTTGCTGCACTATATGAGAATGGCGCCCGGTGATCACGGCGACTTCAAAACCGCTGTTAATCAGGGCTTTGATACCAAATCCGTCTTTGGTGTTAAATGCTTTGAGTTCTTCACCTTGGTTTCCAAGGTAAATACGGCCATCAGAAAATACACCATCAATATCACAAATTAATAGCTTTACTTTTTTTGCGCGCGCCTTTGCATCATCACTTAGCGGTTGATAGAGATCTTCAAATTGCATTTATAGCACTCCCGCTTTAAGTAAGTCTTGCATATTTAGTGCGCCAATCGGTTGATTATGCTCATTAATTACAATTAAGCCATTAATACGTTTTTGTTCCATAATATTTAACGCTTCAGCCGCGAGCATCTCTTGGGTGGCTGTAGTACACGACTTGGTCATCACAACATTAATTTCAGTGCTATGAATGTCAATACGTTGCTCTAAAATACGGCGTAAATCGCCATCGGTAAACAGGCCTGATAATTGCTGGTCACTATCAACAATAGCGGTCATGCCGAGTCCTTTGGCCGACATTTCAATCAAGGCATCTTTAATCGTTTGCGTCTCGTTTATGATAGGCGTATCAGCACCACTGTGCATAACATCTTTAAGAGTTAAGAGTAATCGCTTGCCTAAGCTACCACCAGGGTGCGATAGTGCAAAATCATCAGCAGTAAAGCCGCGTGCTTCTAATAATGCCACCGCCATGGCATCACCCATAGCGAGTGTGGCAGTGGTACTTGCAGTAGGTGCTAAGCCCAATGAGCAGGCTTCTTGTTCAACTTTAATACACACATGCACATTTGCCAATGTTGCCATGGTTGAGCCTTGGTTGCCTGTCATGGCAATCATTTTGGCACCAATGCGCTTTAATACTGGAATAATATTAAGTACTTCGCTGGTTTCACCAGAGTTTGAAATGAGGATAACCACGTCATTTGCTGTGATCATTCCTAAATCACCATGGCTTGCTTCACCCGGGTGAACAAAAAATGCGGGGCTGCCGGTACTGGCAAGAGTGGCGGCTATTTTGTTACCAATATGGCCTGATTTACCCATGCCAATAACAATAATACGACCTGAGCAGTCATACATTAATTGACAGGCTTGGTTAAATCTTTCATTAACGTATTGTGTAATATCGCTGAGTGCTTGGCGTTCAATCTCTAGAACACGTAACCCTTGTTGAATAAAGTTTAGCGTTGCCATGGGCTATCCTACTTGACTAAAAATATAACCTTGGTAAATCATAAATGCGACGATGAGCAAGCCACCTTCTATTCTATTGATACGTCTTTGACCTCTAAAGTTCAATGACATAGCAATTAGCGCCAAGGTTGCGCCAATCATAATAATAACATCACGGTTAGCAACCGAAGTATCGATAACCGATGGATTAATTAATCCTGCCAGCGGTAATACCGCTAAAATATTAAAAATATTCGAACCAACTATGTTACCCAGCGCTAAGTCATCTTCATTTTTAAGTACACCTGCAATTGAAGCTGCAAGTTCAGGTAAGCTGGTGCCTATAGCAATAATGGTCAAACCAATCACTAAGTCACTTAAGCCAAAATATTTTGCGATATCAACGGCTGAGCCAACTAAAAAGTGTGAACTAACCGGCAGTAAAATCATACCCACTACCAGCCAAAAAACAGCTTTTTTGGTTGGTACGTTGTCAGGTACTTCGTCACAGGCTTCGCTCACAAACGGATCGTCTTGGTTTTTAGCTCGCAGTGAGACAAAAATAAGTCCGCCAATAAAAACAACAAAGCCAGATAATAAGGCTGCACCTTCAAAAAATGAAAAATAGTTATCTGAAAAAATATACCAAGTTGCAATGGAGACCAGCAGTACCAGTGGAATTTCACGTTTTAACGTACTTGAAGATACTGATAAGGGTCTTAAAAGGGCGGTAATACCTAAAACTAATAAGATGTTAGTGATGTTTGAACCAACTGCATTACCCACGGCAGTATCGGTTTTATTTGCCAAAGCTGCTGAAGCCGATACCATCATTTCAGGCGCTGAAGAGCCCATAGCTACCACGGTTAAACCTACAATTAGCGTTGGCACGCCAAAGTTTTTAGCCAGTGCTGCTGCACCATAAACAAACCTGTCTGCACTCCATACGAGAGCCGCAAAACCAAGAATTAAAATGACAAACGAGGTAACCATTGTGATAAGCCAATTAATGTAAATTCAGATAGCGCGAATAGTAACAAAAGCCACCATAAAAGTATAAATAAAAGAATAAGGTGTAATACATTAGGCGGTTATTTTAAGTATTCTTTGGCGCTTTTTATATGAAATTTTAAGCCAAAGTTAAGGCTGCTTGAATCAATCTTATAACTGTTTTTGCGACACTATTACAAAATCTTACGAATTGTTTTTTCCATATTGGTTAAAAAACCCTTAAAATAGAAATATGAGAGAGTATTGTTATGGAGAGCGACTTGTCGCAATCAATAGTTGAAGTCAAGGATGTTACCTTTTCTAGAGGCGATAGGGTCATATATAAAAATATGAGCTTTGACGTACCTGAGGGTAAAATTACTGCCATTATGGGGCCAAGCGGAATTGGCAAAACCACGATGCTACGCCTAATAGGTGGCCAGCTTAAACCAGACTCCGGTGATATTTTATTTAAAAACGACAGCATTGTCGCTATGTCGCGCAAAGAACTCTACGCGGCACGTAAACGCATGAGTATGTTATTTCAAAGCGGTGCCTTATTTACTGATATGTCGGTGTTCGATAACATTGCATTCCCCATTCGAGAGCACACGCAACTCAGTGAAGATTTAATCCGTTTAGTGGTATTAATGAAACTACAAGCTGTTGGCTTACGTGGTGCTAAAGATTTAATGCCTTCAGAGTTATCTGGCGGTATGGCACGTCGTGCAGCTTTGGCTCGCTCTATAGCGCTTGATCCTGAACTTATTATGTATGATGAGCCTTTTGCAGGACAAGACCCTATTTCAATGGGGGTTTTAGTTAAGCTGATCAAATCTTTAAACGAAGTACTTGGCTTATCTTCTTTAATTGTCACGCACGATGTGACAGAAGTAATGAGTATTGCCGACCACGTTATTATTATTGCTGATCAAGGCGTTATTGGCAGTGGTACACCAGAGCAGATGCGAGAGCACGAATCACCACTTGTTCAACAGTTTTTAAAAGGGTTATCAGATGGTCCAGTGCCATTTCATTATCCAGCACAAACCTATGCAGATGAACTGTTAGGAGAGCAGCAGTAATGTTGGATTTACTACAAAAAATAGGCCACAAAACGCTGGGCCGATTTGCTGCACTGGGGCGTTCAACCCAAATGCTGGCAAGTGCGTTATGGCATGTACCCAATTTTAAAAAAGGCACACCTTTACTCGTGCGCCAATTATATATGGTTGGCTCACAGTCATTATTGATCATTGTTGTATCAGGATTGTTTATCGGCATGGTATTAGCCCTGCAAGGCTATACTGTTTTAGTTGATTATGGTGCTGAAGACAGCCTAGGCCCTTTAGTGGCACTCAGTTTATTACGTGAACTTGGGCCAGTAGTAACCGCATTATTATTTGCCGGTAGGGCAGGCAGTGCGTTAACCGCTGAAATTGGCTTAATGAAAGCCACCGAACAGTTATCATCGCTTGAGATGATGGCCATTGACCCGCTTAGACGAATTATAGCGCCGCGGTTTTGGGCTGGTTTGATTAGTATGCCAATGTTGGCACTTATTTTTTCTGCTGTAGCTATTATTGGTGCTCATTTAGTGGGGGTTGATTGGCTAGGCGTTGATACGGGAAGTTTCTGGTCAATTATGCAATCTCAGGTGTCGTTTGAAAAAGACATACTAAACGGTTTAATTAAAAGTATCGTATTTGCGATTGTTGTTACCTGGATTGCGCTTTACAAAGGGTATGACTGTGTTCCCACATCAGAGGGGATCAGCAAGGCAACAACAGAGACAGTGGTGCACTCATCACTAGCGGTATTAGGTTTTGACTTTATTTTGACAGCGGTAATGTTTACCAGCTAATAGGGTATTAAATAATGAATTCACGGAAATTAGAAATTTTAGTTGGTTTTTTTGTAGCATTGGGCATTTTGGCATTTTCAATGCTGGCCCTCAAAGTGGCTAATTCGGGTATTAGCGGCTCAGGTGAAACCTACACATTGAACGCCAAGTTTGAAAATATAGGATCATTAAAAACACGTGCACCCATTAAGGTGGGCGGCGTTGTTATTGGTCGTGTAGAGTCAATTTATGTACACCCACAAGAGTTTTTACCAGTAGTAAATATGAGTATTGATGCGCAGTATTTATGTCGTTTTTCAGATACCAGTTCTATCTCAATTTTAACCTCGGGTATTTTAGGTGAGCAATACTTAGGTATTAACCCCGTTATCGCATCAGATTCAGCTAAACAGCGATGTTTAGGCGAAGATGTAGCGAACAGCGAACAAGATCAAGCCATTGACGATTTATTTGGTGTTCAAAGTAAAGCATTAGCCAACGGCGATTCTATTACAGATACCAAGTCAGCATTGGTACTAGAAGAATTAATAGGCCAGTTTTTATTCAACCAAGGTAGTGAGTAATTATTATGTTGAAAACATTTTTAGCAAGTATCGCATTAGTAACTGTCACGCTAGTACAAAGTGTTCATGCCGGTGAAGTGAAATTGACTGATCCTAATAAAATGGTACGTCAGGTTGCTGATAATACCTTTGAGCGTATTACCAAAGACCAGCCGTTAATAACCACTAACAAAGAGCATTTACGGGTCATCGTTGAAGAAGAACTGATGCCCTACATTGACTACAAATATGCTGCACTGAGAGTGTTAGGTAGCGAAGTGTCTAAGGTACGCGCCATTACCAACAAAGCAGAAAAAGCAAAAGCAATTGAAGATATTCAGCGTTTTATTGGCGCGTTTAGAGAGTACCTTGTTGCCACTTATGCTGGCGTTTTTACCCAGTATACTAATCAACAAGTTGAATTTGCTGCCGAGCAGCCTTTTAAAGGCAAAGATGTGGTGGTGGTAAAAACCAAAATTGTAGAAGCCGGTAAGCCTGATATTAAAATTGATTTTAAAGTACGTGAAGATAGAAGTGGCGAATGGCGCGCTTACGATATGATTGCTGAAGGCATTAGCTTACTTGATGCAAAACAAAGTGAGCTTCAGGGCATTTTACGCCAACAAGGTATTGACCACGTTAGCGACCTGTTAGAGCAAAAAAGTAAGTTACCGGTTCAGTTTAGAGGCAGTGACACAAATGACTAAATTGGCAATCAGCCAAGTCGATGAACAGCATCTACGAGTCAGTGGTGAATTGACTCATAATTCAATTGGCAATGAACGGCTTCTGAATACCAAGCGACAAACTGAGCATAAAACCCTTTATTTTGACCTAAGTGAGGTGACAAGGGTTGACACAGCCGGCTTAGCTTGGTTAATTCACTCTTTTACAGAATTTAAGCAACAAGGCATTCGCCTTGAATTGCAAAACCCACCTGAACAACTGCAAAACCTTATGCAGTTAGGCCAGGTTACAACCCTATTTGAGTGAGAGTTATGGAAACGAGTCAAGTCGAAACATTATTACGCGACGAACTTCAGTTAGCTGAAGTACATGTAAAAGCCAATGGCAGTCATTATGAAGTAATCGCTGTCGGTGAATGCTTTGACGGATTAAGTCGTGTTAAAAAGCAACAGCTAGTATATGGGCCATTAATGAACACTATTTCAGACGGTACCATTCATGCTGTTTCTATCCGCGCTTTTACTCCGACAGAGTGGAAACGTGAGCAAAAATTCATTTTACCGCAATAAATAAGGCCCCTTAGATGGATCAATTTGTAATTCAAGGTGGCACTTCACTGGCTGGTGAAGTAACTATTTCTGGCGCTAAAAACGCAGCTCTTCCGATTCTATTTGCAGCTTTATTAGCTGATGGCAAAAGTACTTTTACTAACGTACCACATCTTCGCGATATCATCACGACCGAAGCCTTACTGAAAACGTTAGGCGCTGATGTTCAGTGGCAGGGCGATTCACTCATTATTGATGGTGCAACGGTAAATAGCACGTTAGCGCCTTATGACTTAGTAAAGCAAATGCGTGCGTCAGTGCTTGCACTTGGCCCTTTAGTCGCTCGATTTGGTGAGGCACAAGTATCTTTGCCAGGTGGCTGTGCTATTGGTGCACGCCCAGTTGATATTCATATTCAAGGCTTAGAGCGTATGGGCGCTCAAATAACCGTTGAAAACGGTTATATTAATGCCAAAGTAGATGGTCGCTTAAAAGGCGCTGAAGTTTTCATGGAAATGATCAGCGTAGGTGCTACTGAAAACTTACTGATGGCGGCAACGCTCGCCGAGGGTAAAACAGTACTAGAAAATGCTGCCCGCGAGCCAGAAATTATCGATTTAGCCAATTGCTTAATTGCTATGGGGGCTAAAATCAGTGGTGCGGGCTCAAGCCGTATTGAGATTGAAGGGGTTGAGCGTTTATCAGGTTGTGAACACCGTATATTACCGGATCGTATTGAAACAGGTACCTTTTTAGTGGCTGCAGCGATGGCTGGCGGCGAAGTACTATGTAAAATGACCGATTTTCATTCACTTGAGCCTGTAATAGAGAAACTACGTGCAACCAATGCGTTATTAGAAGTGCACGATGACAGTATTTACCTAGATATGCGAGGCCGAGAGCTTAAAGCGGTGAATATTAAAACTATGCCTCATCCAGGTTTTCCAACCGATATGCAAGCGCAGTTTACCGCATTAAATGTGGTGGCTAATGGTAGTGCGACGATTACCGAAACTATTTTTGAAAATCGTTTTATGCATGTGCCTGAGCTTCAACGGATGGGCGCTAATATTCGCTTAGAAGGCAATACAGCCTTTTGTGGTGAAACAAAAAGCTTATCGGGTGCGCAAGTAATGGCAACTGACCTTCGTGCATCAGCGAGTCTTATTCTAACGGGGATTGTGGCTCAAGGCGAAACGGTTGTTGATCGTATTTATCATGTAGATAGAGGTTATCAGCGTATTGAAGATAAGCTTAGTGCGCTAGGTGCTAACATCAAACGCAAAAGCAATTAGTTATACTAATACAATTATTATTCTAATCCATAAAAAACGCGATGATCTATCGCGTTTTTTTATGTCTAATGCCAAAGTATAAATAAGCGCTTTATAGCTTGGTTTCGAGCTCTGCTACTTTCACCATTATTTTTTGTATTTCACCGTTACGGTAAAGCTCAAATTCAATTTCTTTCCCCGGTTCGGTACTGCCTATTTTTTTCAATACATTTTGTGGATTAGCCACTGAAAGCCCAGCAATTTTAATCACAATATCTTGCTCTTCTATACCCGCCTGCCATGCAGGACCTAAAGGGTCTAGGTTGGTAATACGCATGCCTGCAACAGGCGTTAAGCTATCATTGACCTCTTTGCCTGTACTGTCTACCGCTGTGCCTTCAAAGCCCAAATAGCCGCGTACAACACGACCATGGCGTATAAGCTTACCCATTACCTCTTTTGCCAAGGTGTAAGGCACCGCAAAAAAGATCCCTTGTATATTTAAGTTTTCACGGGTTTTAAACTGGGCAGAGGTGATCCCTACTAAATCGCCATTAGAATTTACCAGTGCACCACCAGAGTTACCTACGTTAATAGCAGCGTCCATTTGCAGTAAGTTATTGTAAGGACTGTCGGTAATTTTTTGCTTACCGGTGGCGCTAATGATCCCCTGAGTAATGGTTTGCCCTAAGTTAAGTGGGTTTCCGATGGCTAATACTAAATCGCCTACACTCGAACTGTAGTTATCGTTAACGGGTATAACAGGCAGGTGATTGGCATTTATTTTTAACAATGCTAAGTCGGTAATAGTATCAAAGCCAATGAGTTGCACATCAAAAAAACGTCTGCCGTCAGTAAGAATAACTAGTATTTGATCGGCATTATTGATCACATGGTAATTAGTCAAAATATAACCGTCAGGTGACATGATCACTCCAGAACCAAGCTCTTGCACCGTATTTTGGCGTTTATAGCGTGGCTCTTTAGAAATGCTTTCTGAAAAAATGGTGACAACCGATGGCGCTGCGCGCTTAACTGCGTCAGAAAAGCTCAAATGACTTGCAGTCATTGCACTGGGTAGCGGCACGTTAGGTAGCAATGCAGTGCGCATGTTAGGGCTAAAAAAAACCACTAAAAAAGCAATGCCTAAACCGGCAAATAGAGGAGGAAGTACAAATTTTAGAAGTTTTAGCACGGTATTCTTATTGTTAGTGAGCAATCCCTTTATGATGGCACAAAAAAAATAACAGCGGCAAGTGCCGCTGTTACTTTTATTGTATTATTACTGAATTAATACAAAAATAGATTCACGTCCGCGTTTCACACCTAACACAATATTACCTTGAATATCTTCGATAATTTTGTTCATGTCGCGAATGCTTTCTACTCGTTGACGGTTTACTTGCACAATAACATCGCCTTCTTCAAGGCCAACCCGTGCTGATGGCGAACGAGGGTCTACAGAGGTCACCTCAATCCCTTTCATTTTGTTCTTCTTCACGTTTTCAAGCGTTGCACCTTGGAATGCTGGGTGTAACTCTTCGCCCGCAGCGGTAATGCCTGATGCACCATCTAGGGTTACTTCCACATTTTTAACTTTACCGTCACGGTAAATCCCCAACTGTACTTCACGACCCTCACCTAAGGTGGCAATTTTACTGCGTAGTTCATGGAAGCCACTAATTTCACTACCATTAATACTAATAATCACATCGCCTGCTTTAATACCGGCTTTGCTGGCTGCGGTGTCATCCATTACCTGCATAACATAAGCCCCTTGTTTAACATCAAGCTGCTGTGCTTTAGCAAGGCCTGCATCAAGAGGGCGGCCTGAAATACCTAACGAACCACGGCGTACTTCACCATGCTCTACAATTTGATCAACTAGGTTTTTCATCATATTTGACGGAATAGCAAAGCCAATCCCCACATTTCCGCCTGATGCACCTAAAATAGCGGTATTAATACCAATCAGCTCACCGTTTAAATTAACTAAAGCCCCACCTGAGTTACCTTGGTTTATCGCGGCATCGGTTTGAATGAAATCTTCGTAACCCTCAATATTTAAGCCACTGCGGCCTAATGCGCTAACAATACCTGAGGTAACCGTGTGGCTTAAACCAAAAGGGTTACCAATTGCGACGGCAAAATCACCGACACGTAAGTCATCTGAGTTAGCTAGCTTTACTGCGGTTAATTCATCTGCGTCTATTTGTAGTAGCGCAATATCAGACTCTTTATCGCTACCAATTTTTGTTGCTTCATATTCGCGGCCATCCTCAAGAGTGACCACCATTTTTTCAGCGTCTTGCACTACATGGTTGTTAGTAACGACATAACCTTTGTCAGCATCAATAATAACTCCTGAGCCTAAACCACTAAACTGGCGCTTTTGGCTACGTGGCTGCGGGTTGCCAAAAAAGAAATCGAGCGGGTCACCGCGTCGGCGAACCTCTTTAGAGCCTGAAACCTGAATACTCACTACACCTGGGGTAATTTGCTCAAGCATAGGGGCAAGTGTTGGTAATTGTTGACCATTAACGGCAACCGGCAATTTAGCAAACGAAGCGGCTGGACTTAGTAATAAGCTAGTAGATAAAATAGCAGCACTGATAAGTGATAATTTCATTTTCATAGTCAGGGTTTACTCCACTTAAAAAGCAAAAGGCTGCAATAAGCAGCCTCAAAAAAGTATATCAATAAGATAAAACAACAAAGCTGTTATATCTAAAGACTATGGGGTCAAAAAAAAGTTCATCAAGATGCTTTAGAAGTATTCACATCACCAGCAAATAATCCTGATTTACCCGACACATAATCAGCTGGTTGAGCATCGGCGTTTGAGCGATCTGAACTACGCTCTTTTAATGACGCTTGTAATTGCTCTGTGGTTTCTTTAGAGAAAAACGGTTCAGCAGGGGCTTTATTTCTGTCTTCAAGTAATAGTTGATTGGTTTCTTCAACATGGCTTAATAACTGGTCGTAGTTTTCTTTCATTTTGTTTACTAACTTACCAGTGTTCGCTAAATGGTCGGCAACATCTTGACGATACTGCTCAAGCGAATGCTTAGCTTGCTCTGCTTGTTGCTCTAACTCATCTTGCTTAAATTGTTTTTTAGTGACAAAGGCACCAACGAAAAATGCAGCAATAGCAACCACTATCACTAAACCTACCCATGTAAATGTACCCATAAATTCACCTCTATGCGAAAATAACTAAAAAAATTTAGTTCAATAATAATTCATACTAAGTCTAATATACCCTGAGTATTGATGCGTGTTAATATGCTTTACAAATTAAACTGTGTTTTAACTGTAAATAGATATGACTCCTTGGCAAACATACCAGCAAGACCTTCAACGCGATGACTTTGTACATGACGCAGCGCAAGAAAATGCAGTTCGTCATTTACAGCGTTTATACGACGATTTAACACAAGCAAAACCACAATCTAAAGGCTTTTTTGCAAAGCTTTTTAATAAAGCAGAGCCAGCTCCCATTAAAGGTTTATACTTTTGGGGTGGCGTAGGCCGTGGTAAAACTTACCTTGTTGATACTTTTTACGAAGCTTTACCGAGCGATAGAAAAATGCGAGTGCATTTTCACCGCTTTATGCACCGAGTACACGACGAGCTTAAAAAGTTAAACAACACAGCAAACCCATTAGAAACAGTTGCCGATATTTTTAAAGCAGAAACAGACATAATTTGTTTTGATGAGTTTTTTGTACAAGACATTACCGATGCCATGCTGCTCGGTGGTTTAATGGAAGCGCTATTTGCTCGTGGTATTGTGTTGGTTGCAACCTCTAATATTATACCTGATGATTTATACCGCAATGGCTTACAACGCGCTCGTTTTTTACCGGCTATTGCCTTAGTGAATAAGCATACTGAAATAGTTAATGTAGATTCCGGTGTTGATTACCGGTTACGTACACTGGAACAAGCAGAAATTTTTCACAGCCCGCTTGATGAGCAAGCTGATAAAAACCTATTTGAATACTTTGATAAGCTCTCCCCTGAGGCCGGTAAAGTAGACACCCCAATTGAAATAGAAGGGCGGATGATCAAAACCCGCAAGGTGTCTGATTGCATCGTTATGTTTGAATTTAGCGAACTGTGTGAAACCGCGCGTAGCCAAGTGGATTACATGGAAATAAGCCGATTATATAACACGGTGATTTTATCAAACGTAAAACAGCTTGGACAAAATAATGATGATGCAGCAAGGCGTTTTATTGCGCTAGTTGATGAGTTTTATGAGCGCAATGTAACGTTAATTATCTCTGCAGAAAAACCCATTACTGAGCTGTACACACAAGGCAATTTAAACTTTGAATTTAAACGCTGTATTAGTCGCCTGCAAGAAATGCAATCGTTAGAATATTTAGCCCGAGAGCATTTAGCTTAAAATACGAAGGTTAGCGGGCGACGGGCTACGAGCTACGAGTTGAAATTACCTAGCAGCGGGTTTACCCCGCGTAAAGTTGGTCATTTAAAATAAAAAACCTTGCGATGTTAACCGCAAGGTTTTTTTATTTTCTCGAACCTCGAGCTTATCTCATGGTAACAAACTCTTCCGAACCCGTCGGGTGTAGTGCGACGACCGCATCAAAATCGGCTTTAGTTGCGCCCATTTTCATGGCGACTGCAAAACCCTGAATCATTTCATCAACGGTAAAACCAATACCGTGTAAGCCCACAACTTTTTCATCATCGCCTGCACACACAAGCATCATGTTACATGCTTGGCGATGCTGAGTAACTGCGGTGTACATAGCCGCAAAGCTTGATTTATATACTTTTACATTTTCTTCGCCGTACTGAGAAATCGCCTCTTGTTCAGTTAAGCCAATGGTGCCGATAGGTGGATGGCTAAATACCACGGTTGGTACTAGGCTGTAGTCCATTTTCAAATCATCCGGCAGCGCTTTATTAAATAAACGCTCCGATAGAGTACGACCCGCTTTTACAGCAACTGGTGTAAGCTCAATACCATTTTCGATAATATCACCCACAGCGTATACATTTTTAGCCGTGGTGTTTTGGTATTCATCTACTTTTACATAGCCGCTTTCGTTTACTTCTACGCCTGCTGCAGCAAGGTTAATTTTATCGGTTGTAGGTGTACGACCAATCGCCCAAATAACCTGATCAACATTTTCGCTGTAACCGTTTTCAAAATGAATAGTTAAGCTGCCATCAGCCTCTTTTACCACCTCTTTTGGCGAACACTCAGTGTGCAGAGTAGGGCCTTCTTTTGCCATAATATCAACCAGTGTGTCGATAATGTATGGGTCAAAGGTGCGCAGCGGCTTGCTCTTACGAACAAATAAATGGGTTTGTGTCCCTAGGCTGTGTAGCACACCTGCAATTTCTACGGCAATGTAACCTGCACCAACAACAGCAACACGCTTAGGTTGTTCGTTCAGCTCAAAAAAGCCGTTTGAATCAATACCGTGTTCAGCACCTGGAATATTAGGAATAGTAGGGCGTCCGCCTACGGCGACTAAAATGTGATCAGCAGTGTAATGCTCACCATTTACTTCAACGGTTTTACTATCCACAAATTTTGCAAAGCCTTTGATCACAGTTACGCCATTTTTAGCTAAACCATTATCATAGCCTTTGTGAATGCGGCCAATATAGGCTTCACGGCTTTCTACTAGCTTTGACCAGTCAAAGCCTTTAACTTCAACATCAAAACCGTAATCAGGAGCATAAAGATTAATTGCTTCAGCAACTTGAGCGCCATGCCACATTACTTTTTTAGGAACACACCCTACGTTTACGCAGGTGCCACCCATGTGTTTAGCTTCAATTAATGCTACTTTTGCGCCACGCATTGCTGCACGGTTAGCTGATGCAATACCACCACTACCGCCACCAATTGCAATGTAATCAAAATGCTGAGCCATGTTTAATCCTCTAAATATTAATTTAACTTTTCTGTGCCGATGATAGCATATGCGATGAGCAAGTCACTTGTTCGGGGCTGCTAAAATCTATCAAACATCCTTCATCAAACGAAAGATATGCTATTTCAGATCAAGCTGCTAAGTGATCATTTACAGATACACACTCGTTAACTAGTAAAGCAGGTTTGCCCTTGTATTTACGTATTTTGCCCCAACTTAAATTTTTATATTTTGCATAAACCGAGAATCACTATGACCAATGCACATACTAATCCCCTAATCGGGCTTGAAGGTTTACCGCCTTTTTCAAAAATAAAGCCAGAGCATGTTGTCCCGGCACTAAAAAAAGGTATTGAGCACTGTCGCAGTGCAATTAATGATGTATTAGCAAAGCAATCATACACATGGGAAGATTTAGTATTACCCCTTGAAGAAGCTGACGATAAACTATCGCGATTGTTTTCACCGGTATCGCATTTGAACTCAGTAATGAACAATGATGAACTTCGCGAAGCCTACGAGCAATGTTTACCGCTTATTTCTGAATACTCTACTTTTGTTGGTCAGCACCAAGGTTTATATGAGGCTTACAACGCACTTTATAACAGTGACGAATTTAAAACACTCACTACTGCCCAGCAAAAAACCATTACTAACGCATTACGTGACTTTAAGCTTTCAGGTATTGCGTTAAATCCTGAGCAACAAAAACGCTACGGTGAAATTAGTGCGCGTTTATCAGAGCTTGCCTCAAAATTTGGTAATAATGTGATGGATGCCACGCTTGCATGGCATAAGCATATTACTGATGAAAGCCAATTGGCTGGTTTACCAGAATCAGCGCTTGCATTAGCGGCCGATACGGCAAAAAGTAAAGAGCTAGATGGCTGGGTATTTACCCTAGATTTCCCTTCATATTTGCCGATCATGACCTATGCAGATAATCGTGAACTTCGTGAAGAAACATACACCGCGTTTTCAACCCGTGCATCCGATCAAGGCCCTAATGCGGGAGAGTTTGATAACTCAGCCATAATGAGCGAAGAACTTGCACTGCGTCATGAGTTAGCACAATTACTTGGCTTTAATAACTACGCTGAAAAATCGTTGGCTACAAAAATGGCAGAATCACCCGCGCAGGTATTCTCATTTTTAGAAGACTTAGCTGCTAAGTCTAAACCACAAGCAGAGCAAGAACTTAAAGAGCTGCAATTATATGCAGAGCAAAAGCATGGTATTAGTGAAATGCAGGCGTGGGATTTTGGTTATTACAGTGAAAAACTAAAGCAAGAAAAGTACGCGATTTCAGATGAAGTTCTTCGCCCGTACTTCCCAGCAAATAAAGTACTAAGTGGCTTATTTGAAACGGTTAATCGCCTATTTGGTATTACTGTAAAAGAAGTCGCTGATTTTGATAGCTACCATAAAGATGTACGCTTTTTTGAAATTTATGACAGCAATAACACTTTACGTGGTCGTTTTTACTTAGATTTGTATGCGCGCGATCACAAGCGTGGTGGTGCGTGGATGGATGACTGTATGGGTCGAAAAGTGCGCGCAAATGGCGAGCTACAAACACCGGTTGCTTACCTGGTGTGTAATTTCAATAAAGCGATTGGCGATAAGCCTGCTTTGTTTACCCATAATGAAGTAACCACACTGTTTCATGAGTTTGGTCACGGTATTCATCATATGCTTACCCAAGTGGATACAGCCCCCGTTGCCGGTATTAATGGGGTAGCGTGGGATGCCGTTGAGTTGCCAAGTCAGTTTTTAGAAAACTGGTGTTACGAGGAAGAAGCGCTTAGCTTTATCTCAGGTCACTTCGAAACCGGTGAGCCACTACCAAAAGAGTTGCTTGATAAACTACTTGCGGCTAAAAATTATAACTCAGGTATGCAAATGTTAAGACAACTTGAGTTCTCGTTATTTGATTTTAAAATCCACCACGATTACGTGGCAGACAAACCATGTAACATTCAAGCTGTGCTTGATGATGTACGCAGTCGTACCTCAGTCATTAAGCCGCCAGCGTTTAATCGTTTTCAGCATGGCTTTAGTCATATTTTTGCGGGCGGTTATAGCGCAGGTTATTACTCGTACAAATGGGCTGAAGTACTTTCGGCAGACGCCTATTCTAAATTTGAAGAAGAGGGGATTTTTAATCCACAAACAGGCCAAGCGTTTATGCAGCAGATTCTTGAAAAAGGCGGCAGTGAAGAGCCAATGGCACTGTTTAAAAACTTCCGTGGTCGTGAGCCAAGTGTAGACGCACTACTACGCCACAGTGGCATTGCCGCTTAGGGTCTATTGACCTTTGCGGATTAAAATATAATTAAAAAAGCGCCCCAGTGGCGCTTTTTTATTGCCTAAAACACAGTATTGTTAAAGAATATTTTGAATAAATTTTAGTAGTTTCAACATAGCGTACTATGCTTTGAACAAAGTACTAAAAGGGACTAACGCATGGCAAAGTTAATACTGGCAATTGATGACGATAAATTAATGCACCATATTATTGAAGAGTCTTTAGCTGGGTTTTGTAAAGTGCTCCATGCCAAAAATGGTGAAGATGGCATAAGACAAGCAAATAAGTATAACCCTGATATTATTTTGCTTGATGTTGAAATGCCGGGTATGTCTGGTTATGAGGTCTGCCAAAGTATTAAACAAAATAAAGCCACAACAGACATTCCGGTAATGTTTTTATCATCCAAAGTGGGGCAGGCCGAACGTATTAAAGGGTTTAGTGTTGGCGGGGCTGACTATATTTTAAAGCCTTTTAACGCACAGGAGCTGATGGCACGCATTAAAATTCTTTACCAGTACCGCAAGCAATGCGCAGCACTGCAGTATGATATAGCAAAGGCCAATAAAACAGCTGAAATGGCGATGATTGAAACCGGTGACATGGGACGCATTATGCGCTTTGTTTGTCAAAGCTACCATGCTGATAATTTAGAACTATTAAGTGAATACTTTTTAGGCTTTTTTACGCCATTACACCTCAATGTTGTGGTCGTTTTTTGGCAAAATAACCAGGGAGTGTTTTATAGCCAAGAGACGGGCGTATGCCCATTAGAGCAAGAGCTACTCATGCAGCATAAAAATGCAGAGCGCTTTGTTGATATTGGTCATAGTACTATTATTAATTACCCTAATATTTCACTGTTAATTAAAAATATGCCAATAGATACGCCATCACTGTATGGTCGCTATAAAGATTTATTTCCGCATATTTTAGAAGTAACTAACGAAAAAGTAGTTACTATACAGCAGCACCAATATCGACTAATGCGCGACAATGAGCTAACCCTTGCTTTTAAAGATATTGTTGCCCAGCTTAAAAATCAAAATGCCATGCAAACGAATGCGATTAGCCAGCTTACAGAGCAGCTCGAGCAACTCCAATCGTTAATGCAAACACAAAATGACTTACCAGCTTCGCAGCTCAATGAGCAAATAACTCAGCTTAGCCATACATCACAGCAGCTGGTTGCAACCACGAATGATTTAGCGTTTATCAAGCACCAACTAAAAACAACTACTCAACAGCGTGATGACTTAATTACTCAAACACAACTAAGTAAACAACAAGCGCAGCCAGAATCTGAGAGTGAAAATAACGATATTGAGTTGTTTTAAACTATACACCTTGCGAACTTCGTATATTGCTGCTGTTTGGGTATAATAGCGGTGAAATTTATCATCGGAGTGTGAAGTGATTATACAGTGTGCGTTTAAAGAGTGTCGGCCATATTTGAATGAGTTAGAAACACGCTTTGGGCTTGCTCAATGGGCGGAGCAAAGCCGTGGCTTTAGTTTGCATTACGATGATAAAGGGCTAAGCCTATATAAAACTGATGAGCCTAAACTAGGTGCAATTAACGTAGACTTTGTAACTGGTGCCGTTGCACATAGGCGTAAATTTGGTGGTGGTAAAGGGCAATCAATTGCTAAAGCGGTTGGCCTTAATAAGGGCGCAACGCCAGTGGTACTCGATGCAACCGCAGGGCTTGGACGTGATGGTTTTGTTTTAGCTTCGCTAGGCTGTAAAGTGATTTTGCATGAGCGCCACCCCGTGGTTGCCGCGCTGTTATATGACGGTTTACAACGTGCTTATAACGATAGTGAAATTGGCCCATGGATGCAGCAAAATATGAGCTTAATATTTGGCTCAAGCCATACCTTACTTGCTCAATGTGACAGCATGCCCGATGTAGTGTACTTAGATCCTATGTTTCCGCACCGTGAAAAATCAGCATTGGTTAAAAAAGAAATGCGCGTATTCCAAGAATTAGTAGGTGGCGATACCGACGCCGATGATTTACTCGAGTTTGCCTACCCCCTTGCCAGCAAACGTGTGGTGGTTAAACGCCCCGATTACGCACCATTTTTAAATGATAAAACTCCAAGCATGCAAATCAAAACTAAAAAGAACCGCTTTGATGTATATGTAAAAGCCGCGATGGTTTAGGTTAAAGGTTAAAGTGTCGCTGCAACCATAGTTTGACATAATACAACCATAGTTTGACATAATTAAAGCTCAAGTAGAGCTACTCATCATTAATGAGTTTCAGGAGTTAATAGAGTTTAAAAGCGTACAAGAACGACAACAAATTGCAAATGGGTTAAAGTTTATTAGTGAAGAAGCCAAAGTGCCAATAGTACTGGTTGGTATGCCTTGGGCTGCAAAAATAGCTGAAGAACCTCAATGGGCTTCTCGCTTAGTTAGAAAAAGAAAACTTGAATACTTTAGCCTAAAAAATGACAGCAAGTACTTTCGCCAATATTTGATGGGGTTAGCTAAGAAAATGCCATTTGATGTACCTCCTAAGCTTGAAAGTAAAAATACCACAATAGCGTTGTTTGCTGCATGTCGAGGTGAGAATCGAGCTCTTAAACATCTACTGTTGGAGGCTTTAAAATTAGCACTAAGTTGTAATGAGTATCTTGAAAATAAACATTTTATTACTGCTTATGACAAGTTTGATTTTTTTAATGATAAGGAAAAACTAAAATCAAAAAATCCTTTTAAACAAGACATTAAAGATATTGAAATTTATGAGGTAATCAAAAGCTCATCATACAACCCAAATGCATTAGATCCTGAACATATGCTCACAGGTCGAAAGTTCGAAATAGTAAAATAAACTGTATAACCTAAGTTCTGGTTAGGTGGAATAAAAGAGCAAGTCTTAATTTACACTATCTACGGTAAATAGGGATCCTACAAAATATATTAGTCCGTCGTCTGATCATCTCTACTTTCCTATGGACCCTATTTAATTAATGCAAGTAAGGACTCAACTAGCGCCAATTAAGTCTTAGACACCAAATTGGGGAGCTGTATGATCGCCCTACTTCTTAGTAATAAATTAGGTTTAAGTATGAAAAGTAAATTGTTAGAAAATCAAAAGTTAGGTTTTGGAACTGCTCCTTTAGGCAATATGTTTAGAAATATACCGGAGGAAGAGGCATTAGCCACTATAACAGAAGCTTGGAATCAGGGTATCCGCTATTTCGATACAGCACCATTTTATGGCGCTGGTTTAGCAGAAATAAGATTGGGACAAGTGCTTAAAAACTATAATCGTGATGAATATACATTAAGTTCAAAGGTTGGTCGTATTATCCTCGATGAGGAGGTTGAGTCTCAAGAGTTCGGTGAAAAAGGCGCTTTATTTGAGCATGGAAGGAAGAATAGAGTTGTTAATGATTATACTGCTAGTGCAACTTTAAGATCTATTGAAGATAGCTTAAAACGATTAGACACAGACAGCTTAGATATTGTCTATGTACATGATATTGCACAAGACTTTTATGGCGACAATTGGTTAGCTAAATTTGAAGAGGCCAGAAATGGGGCATTTAAAGTATTAGCTGATTTAAAAAAAGAAGGTGTTATTAAATCTTGGGGTTTAGGTGTAAATAAAGTTGAACCAATTGAACTTGCTTTAAATCTTGAAGAAGATAAACCTGATGCATTTTTACTAGCAGGAAGATATACACTGTTAGATCATGAATTGGCACTACAACGTCTGATGCCTAAAGCCGCAGCACAAAAAGTTGATATTATTGTCGGAGGTCCATATAGCTCCGGCATTTTAGCAGGGGGGTCTAATTTCGAATATCAAAAAGCTCCTACTCATATTGTTAACAAAGTAGCTAAAATAAAAGCAGTTTGCGAGAAATTTTCGGTCAGTATTAAAGCTGTAGCACTCCAGTTTGTATTAGCCAATGATGCGGTTAGCTCAGTTATTCCTGGTGCAAGTAAACCTTCTAGAATTGCTGAAGATATCTCAGCCTTAGAAGAAAAATTGCCTCATGAACTATGGCTTGAATTAAAGCGTGAGGGTGTTATTTCTGAACTCGCTCCAACACCAACTAAGTAGGGAAAACGACATGCTAAAAGCTCAAGCTCAAACTGTAATAATAGCTCCCTCTAACGATGTATGGGAGCTAATTGGTGGATTTAATAGCCTGCCAGATTGGTTACCGTTCATTCGGGAAAGTAAGCTTTCTGAAGGTGGTAGAGTTCGAACATTGCAAAGCCATAAAGGTGATAAAATCATTGAAAGGTTAGAAGGCTTTAGCGAAGATAAAACGTTTTACAGCTATTCAATTATTAACGCGCCATTTCCAGTGAGTAGCTACCTTTCAACTATAAGTGTAAAAGCTATAGATGATAAAAGCTGCCAAGTAACGTGGTTTGGTTCATTCATGGCTGACGACAGCGTAAAAGATTCTGATGTGATTGAACTGTTTACTACTATATATTCAGACGGTCTAAAGGAGTTAAGCAATAATTTCGTCTAAGAAATCACTAACCCCAGTACATTCATCTTGTATTGGGGTTTTTAATGTTTCAATAGTTGAAGGCTAATACGGTATAGCTAACTCATTAGTTGCTCTCTAAATTCTCTTACTATCGGTCTCAGTATTTCAGCATGCCAAGCGACCCATAGAGTAATAGAGAAATTTAGTGCATTGAGTTTAATAGTTACTACATTCTTTGGTAGTTGTTGTTTCAAGCTCTCCTGAATCATTGTAATCCCATTGCCAGCAGCAACCAAGCCAAGGGCACTGACAGGATCATCTACTTCGATCAAGATATTAGGAGAAAACCCTTTCTTAGCGCACTCATTGATAAAGCCTTTTTTGTACGGACCTTTTACTGTCAGCCAAAGCTCCTCGCTTAGATCTACCTCGGTAATAGTTTCTTTTTTGGTAAAATGATGGTCGTCAGCAACAACAAGTACCATTGGATCTTCATAAATTTTTGAAAATTTAATAGTGGTATGTTTTTCTAACAGCTCATCTACAATTGCAATATCAAGACTTCTTTGAATCAACCCTTCGAATTGCTTGTCACTTTTCAAGTGGTATAAAGCTGTATGAATTTTCGGTTTCGTTTTTCTTAACTCTCGAAGCTTAGACGGCAATATATTTGAGAACATTGCGCTATTAACGTACCCGATACATAGTCCACCCTCTTCACCTTTTCCCAACCGTTTTCCTAGTGACTCTAAACGAGTAGCATGTGTTAAAAGAGCTTTTGCCTCTTTAAGGAAAGTATGTCCGTCTGTTGTCAGAATTATTCGCTTTGCTTTTCTTTCGAATAATATTAAGCCAAGTCTATCTTCTAATTGAGATATTTGTCTGCTTAATGGGGACTGAGATATGAACAGCACTTCTGCGGCTTTGCCGACATGTTCTAATTCTGCCACAGTTATAAAATAATGAAGTTGCTTTAGATCTAGCATTGTAATGGCACCGTTTAATATAGAATTTAGCTTTTATAGCTACTGGTACGCTAGCACGTATACTTTTAACTACATATCTCAAATTTAAGATAGAGATTCCTTAAAGAAAATAATTGTCATTGTTTTTAATCTAGCCATAGTTAGCAATTGATGACATACATTTTAGGGTTAAAAGTTTAATGAATGGAAGCTATAGCTAGCCATCTAGGTTAAAGTAAATATAAAAAATATTAATAAACAGCCACATCAATAGATGTGGCTGTTTATTTAGCTTCGGTAAAATCATAGTATCTAAATAGAATATGTGTCCTTATCGAGCTTAGCTCGATAAGCCATTATCTTTCACTACGAGTGTACCTTTAAGCCTATAAAACTCATTATTAGCCGTTGAGAAAAAAGTCATTGATGTACCCTTTTTAAAGTCATCTAAATGAACCACTGTGGCTCCCGAATCTTCTTGCCACGAGATTAAATATACGCCTTCAGATACCTCGTTCCACTCACATGAAGATTTTCCCTTTGAGCCCTTACCTGGTCCTTCAATAATCTCATATTCAACTTGAGAGGCATCAGTATTATATTTATTTGTAGCAACTAAACCGTCATATGAGACAGTAACGAACTTTTCTGCAAAGAATTTTGACATATATTTCACCTTATAGCGATTGGGTTTATATTAACTTGGGTCGATCCTTTATATAGAGGATGACCAAGTACGAATAAAAATTCGAAAATACCGTCTTTTAGTAGCTCTCTTGTATCTATCAATTCAAGGTTATAAATCCCTTTCTTAGCTAACATGAACTGATTGACAGGAAATTCTAGCCCCTTAGGGTTAGGGTAAACCTCAGAAGCCCAAGTATCACCACCAAACGCTACAATCTTCTTATTAGCTAGCCAAGCAGCTGCTTCCATATCGATACCAGGCTCAGTCTCTAAAAATTTTTTATTATCTTTGCCAATAAGGTTTAACCATCCGGTATTAAATAAAACAACATCGCCTTCATTGATAGTTATCTTCTGCTTGGCTAGTACCGCTTTAATATCTTTAACTGTAATGACAGTACCTCCATCAACCACCGGGGTATTAAAGTGAGATGTCATATCTAAAACGACTCCTCGCGTTACTATAGGTGGTACTTTTTCTATACCTAATTTAGTTACACCTTCAACAGTGACAAAATCTTCAGCTTTATTACCATTATAGTAAACATTATCAATACCTATATGGCCAATACCGTTTAGCTGAGTCCCAATTCCAGTCCATCCATTTACAAGCTCATCATTAAATGTAAATTTATTTACACCCAATGTTTTACCTGCTTGACCTTCAGGTTGTACATTGTAAAGATTGAAAGATCTATGTCTAAAAGCGGGTAAATCTTTACTAACGGGAACAGCTAAAGAGTAAACTTTACCAGTGCTAACGAGATCTACCGCTTGCTTTACTAAACTTGAAGTTAATAAATTAGCAGCTCCAATTTCATCGTTCTGGCCAAATTCTGAGGAAGTCCAATCATTAGCCAAAGCATTAAAACTGACTAAAATTGATAATGAAAGAGTTTTAATTTTTTGCATCTTATATATCCCACTCTGGTGCTAGCCCTTCTGGGTTAACTAGTCGGCCATCTCTTTCCAAGTTATCAATGAGCTGAACCGTTTTCTCATCCAAAACAATTTTCAGCGCCTGCAAGTTACTCGCTAAATTCTCTCGTTTTGTGGAAGATGGAATAACGGCATAACCCTTATGTAATGCCCAAGCTAATGTAAGCTGAGCGGGGGGGATTTGTAACTCTGATGCTAAGTCATTAATAGTAGAGTCATTTAATACACTGCCATATGCCAGTGTCATGTATGAAGTAACCTTTATACCTAAAGTTTTCATATGATCTACGAGCTTATTATTCTGTAAGTAAGGGCTTAGTTCTATTTGGTTTGTAGCAATATTTTCTGCGCCCAAAATATCAACAGCTTTATCGATAAGTTCAATAGTAAAATTTGATACGCCAATTTCTTTTGTTAATCCTAAACGTTTAGCTTCAGCTAAGGCTAAGAGGTACTCTTCAATTGCAACGTTGCTTGTAGGTGCTGGCCAATGAATAAGAACAAGATCCAGATATTCAACCCCGAGTTTTGTAATGCTCTCTTTGACACTTTGAATCAGCTTATCTCTTTCGTAATTGTCTACCCACACTTTAGTAGTTATATATAAGTCACTCCTATTTATATCTGCACGTTTTAGTGCTTTACCAATATCACTTTCATTCTGATATATTTGGGCTGTGTCAATAGCCCTGTAGCCAAGCTCTATCGCATTGCTTACTGATTCAATAACAACATCACCTGTTAACCTAAATGTACCCACTCCGAAAGATGGTACTGCCATAATCATTACCTCGTATAGTTATTTAGTATAAATAAGACATACATATTAGCTGGTAATTTTATTTACATTAAGGCACAGTAAGTAAAATTATATTTGAATTATTATCAACAATGAAAGCTACTTTAGACGAATTAAATACCTTTGTTGCGGTAATTGATTGTGGAACCATTAGTCACGCCGCTGATAAGTTAGACTTAACAGTTTCTGCAGTAAGCCGGAGTTTATCTAGGCTTGAAGAAAAGTTAGGTACAACATTGATAAGTAGAACAACACGCAAAATGGAGCTAACGATTGAAGGACAAGCCTATCTAGAAAAAGTTAGAAAAATCCTCGATGATATCAATGAGGCTGAAGAAATGTTGGCTTTAAAAAAAGGGATGCCTTCAGGTAGGTTACGTGTAGATGCAGCAACACCATTTATGCTAAATGTTATCGCACCTCTAATTAAAGAGTTCGTTCACAAATATCCCCACATACAATTAGAGCTCAACAATAATGATCAAGTAATAGATCTTTTAGAAAAGCGCACTGATGTCGCAATTCGTATTGGTGAGTTACAAGATTCGACACTGCACGCTGCGCTTATAGCCAAAAGTCAAATACGCATTTTAGCAAGCCCAAATTACCTTAGCCGGCATGGTGTACCAACCTCAATCCAGGATTTAAAAAACCATTCTCTAATTGGTTTCAGCAATCTAGAAAAATTAAACTACTGGCCTATATTAGATTCCGAAAAAAAGCTATTTCATGTGAACACTAGTATAAAAGCCTCAAGCGGAGAAACAGTAAAAAAACTTGCACTAGAAGGAGTTGGTATTGCTTGTTTGTCAGATTTTATGACAGCAACAGAAAGACAAAACTCAGAATTAGTTCAACTTTTTGCTGATGTGACAATTGAGTCTATGCAATCAATTAACGCTGTGTATTACAAGAATTCCGTAGTGTCTAGTCGTGTTAGCTCTTTCATTAACTTTCTTAAAGAGAGGCTTAATACTCAGTTGTTTTTGTAAAGCAGCTTTAAACTTAATAGAAAGCATGGTTGATATGATTTACAGCGTACGCGACGAAATGAACGCCGGCGATGAGCTAGGTATTGATATTGAAGAAAAAGGCTTTTACGACGCCCTAAAAATGTTAGCGGTTAAGTACGACTTTGACTACCCCGAAGATAAGCTCATTGAGCTTGCCCAAGCGGTAAAAGTAATTGTAGACGACAAGGTAAAATTTGTAGATTGGAACCACCGCGACGATATTAAATCAGCTTTAAAAGTAGAGCTGATTTTAATACTCGCTAAATTTAAATTCCCACCAATTAGCCGCGATGAAGTATATAAAGAAATATTTGAACAAGCGCAAAATGTGAAAGCGAATAAAAAAGTTTAAATTACTAGGCTTAGTTTGGATGTGATTTATGGAGTTCGCGATTAAAAGCGATCTCCATAAACAAGCGTTATAACGCACTTTGGCTAACTACGGTTTTAGCGTTTGATTGTTCACTAAAAGTAAGTGCCTCATTAAGTTTTTCAAATGGAAATACTTTAGGTGTATCAGTGATTAGAGTTTGGTTATCTAACAGGCTTATTAATGCCTCACCCTCTTTTATGAGTTCAGTCCAGTCTTGCTCATCGCCATAACTGTGCAAAGAGCCAAGAGCAACTTCATGATAAGAGATTGAGTTGGTAAATGCAGGAAACAGCGGTTCCTCAATTCTATCCTGAATACAGACTAAGTGGCCATTAGCTTTAAGGTAGCTTGCAAGTTTAGTAGCACTTTGTTGGCCTTTAGCATCGAATACGGCGTGGTATTGTTGCTGACATCGGCTTTGCTCCCTCAGCACTTTATTTACACCAAGTGATAAGGCCTCTGTTTTATTCGCACTTGGGCTGAGTAAATCGATTTTAACACCATTTTTATGAAGCAGCTGTATAAGGATTTTGGTGACTGCACCAAAACCAGAGACCAACACCTTTTTATTTTGCATGCTTGGCAATTTATTAAATGCCTGTATTGCAGTGAGCATGGGGCACGGTAAGCTTGCAGCTTTAGATAAAGAAAAGCTTTGCGGGAGTCTCATTACTCGTTGAAATTTTAACACTGTGTATGTTGCAAAACTGCCAGGTAAAAGCAGCGATTGATGATAACAAACCGAGCTGCCTATAAACTCTTTAGGTACGCTTGCGCCTGTTTCAATAACAATTCCAGCGCCATCCACACCGGGTGTAAAACCGGGCGGCCAAGCTAGTGGATTGGCTTTTATAAATTTCCAATCAACAGGGTTTATACCCATTGCTTTATTTAAAACAACAATTTCATTTTCGTTTATGTTTAAAGGTGGCGCAATTGAAGATAGAAGCAGGGGTGAGCCTGCCTCTTCAAACTGCCACGCTAAATCGCAGCTGTTCATTTTAGTTATCCCACTGTGGAGAAAAGTCAGGTGATGCTTGGCGATCGTTTTTATTTAATTGATCAATTGCGGTTATTTCTTTAGCACTAAGTGTTAAATCAGGGCTAGTTAAATTTGTAATCAGATTACTTCTTTTAGTTGATGAAGGAATCGTTGTTAATCCATTCGCAAGTGCCCACGCAATAACAACCTCAGAAGGCGCCTTATTATGACTATTGGCAATCTCAATAATGGTTTTATCTTTGAGAACTTTACCAACAGCAAATGGCATATAACCTGTCACATGAATGTTATTTTCACTGCAAAATTCGCGTAATGACTCGTTTGTTAAGTAAGGGTGTACTTCTACTTGGTTAGTAAAAATTTCACCGTTAGGCAAAATAGCCATAGCCTGTTTAAGCAAATCAATAGTGAAATTTGATACGCCAATATTTTTAGCAAGGCCTAGCTCTTTAGCTTTAACTAGCTCACCTAAATATTCTTCCATCGGTTCATCGTTCTCTGGAGATGGCCAGTGTATCAATAACAAATCTACATAATCAGTTTGCAGTTTACTTAGGCTTTCTTTAACACTATCAATGAATGATGCTTTGTTTAAGTTAGCATTCCATACTTTTGTAGTAATAAAAATATCGGCTCTAGGTATGCCGCTGTCGCTAATAGCTTGGCCTACTTGCGCTTCGTTGCCATAAATTTGTGCAGTATCTATATGCTTATACCCAACTTCTAACGCCATTTTTACAGAGTTGTAAGCCACTTCGTCTTCTAAGCGAAAAGTACCCATACCTAATTTTGGCATAGTGTTTAAATTTATGTTCATTAGTTATCCTTTATTTATGAAAAACGGGTAAGACATTTTTTGCTATGTCTTCCATGCTTTGTTCGATATTTATTTCATTGCGTCTAAAATGAAGGCCAATATGATCTACGCCAGCAGCCTTCATGCTGTTTAGCTCTTTTATTAAGCCATTCACTCCGGTTCTAACCCCAAAGTGGTGTCTCTCAATGGGTGCGTCTGGGTTGTCTACAAAATCTAAATGAATAAAGCTTACATAAGGTTTGTCACCTGCAACGCTTCGCCATAGAGCTACACGTTTTACATGATCGTCAGGTGTACCTGGATACGCTAACCATCCATCGAGGTTTTCACCTATAAATTGCGGCGATTGTTGTGCAAGGCCTGCGGCGTAAATAGGGTATTGCGCTACTTGAGGGTATATTTTTTGCCCTGGTTGTAATTTAGAGTCAGACTCATCCTTTAACACCTCAATAGCTTCTCTAAAAAGCTGGCCACGAGCGGCGTAATCAACATTAAATAAAGGATATTCTGAGGGTCTATCACCACTTGCTACACCTAAAATTAATCGGTTGTTGCTTAGCTCAGCCATTGTGTTCGCTGATTTTTTCACAAGCCAAGGCTGTCTTAATGGCAGAACAATAGCCGCAGTACCTAGTAAAATATTGTTTGTAATACCCACTAGGTAGCCTAAGTATGTAAACGCTTCAAATACTTGTGCAGCATCGCCAAAGTTAGGGTCGTACAGTGGCACGTCTCTTACCCATGCAGTACTAAAGCCAAGCTCATCGGCTAATATAATGCGCTCTTTATGCTGTGACATATCAGGCACACCAAAAGGCTTGCCTTCTTTAATTCGTTTTTGTTGGCCATCTCTTGACCAGTCATTGTCTAGTGGCAGTTCAACACCAATTGAAAAGCCCAAGTTTTTTAATTTATCAATAGTCATAATCAGCCTCTTTCGAAGAAAAAATTCGGGATTAAATTTAAATAGCTTTCACTTGTTCGCGTGAATCTAGAAAACCCGATAGTCGTGTTAATACAATGGCAAATATAACGATTGATGCGCCCACCCAAGGGGTGTCCATTAACTCCATGTCTTCTACAACAACACCGCCAATGATTGAGCCAATTGCAATACCGACATTAAAGGTCGCTATATTTAAACCTGATGCAACATCTACAGCATTAGGCGTATGTTTTTGTGCTAGCTGCACAACATAGACTTGCAGACCTGGTACGTTACCAAAAGCGAAGGCGCCCCAGATAAGTAGTGTTAAAACAGCGCCAATTTGATTACCAGCTGTAAATGTAAATACAAAAAGAATGATAGCGAGTGCGCTAAAAATACCTGTTAACGCTTTTACTGGCCCCATGCGGTCAGCTAGTTTTCCACCCCAAATATTGCCTATTGCTACTGAAACTCCATAAACAAGCATAATTAAGCCAATTGAACTGGATTCGAAACCAGAAACCTGCTCTAAAATTGGGGCTAAATAGGTAAAGGCTACGAAAGTGCCGCCGTAGCCAACAGCTGTAATAGCGTAAACTAAAAGTAATCTAGGCTGTGTTAGCACTTTTAGTTGCTCTGAGATTTTTGCCGGTACCGCTTTTTTTAAGTTTGATGGTACAAGAATCGCGCTACCAATAAGTGCGATTAAGCCCAATATAGAAACGATTAAAAATGTTGCTCTCCAGCCCAGCTCTTGCCCAATCCACGTACCTAAAGGCACACCGGTCACTAAGGCTACGGTTAAGCCCGTAAACATGATTGCGATTGCGCTGGCTTCTTTTTCTTTAGCAACTAAGCTCGTTGCAATGGTTGAACCAATAGAGAAAAACACACCATGAGCCAATCCTGTTAGGATTCGGGCTACTATTAGGGTTTCATAACTTGGGGCTTGCCAAGCAAGTAGGTTACCTGCGACAAATAAAGCCATTAAAACTAATAAAACAGATTTACGATTCCAACGACCGGTTAATGCTGTTAGCACTGGCGCTCCAATAGCGACACCGAGTGCGTATAAGCTGACTAATAAGCCTGCTGATGGTAGTGAAACACCTAAGTCTGCTGCAATAGTTGGTACTAAGCCAACAATTACAAACTCAGTTGTTCCTATAGCGAATGCGCTGAGTGTAAGCGCCAATAATGCTAAAGGCATTTGTAGTTCCTCAATAATTAATGTGGGGTAATTTTCATTTAATTTAAGGGGAAGAAACACAGCGTATTTCTCAAAACAATTTTGTTAAAAATGCAAAAGTAAAAATGTTGGCTTGTTATTTTCAATAAAATAAGGGGCCCAGTAGTAGGTTTAATAAAGCTGTTAAAACGGCAGGTTTTATGCGGGTTCAGAGTATGGGGTATTGGCTAGTATAAATGGGGGAGGGAAGCCACAAAAAAACGGCAAACAGGGTGCGGTTGCATCTCGTTTGCCGTTAAATAACTATGTCTAAATGGGTGTTACAAAATAGCGACAGGGTTAATTTGCACCTGAGTAGAGCCTTCGTATAGAGGGTGGCCAAGTACGAACATAAATTCCCAGGCTTGATCTTTTGCTAGGTCGTCACACAAAATGTTTTCAAGCACGTGTACGCCGTAATTAGTGGCCATCATTTGGTTTACAGGAAATGAAAGACTAGGATCTTCATGCGGAACGGCTTCAGATGACCAGTTATCGGCACCTACTGCAATAACGCCTTTTTCGGCAAGGTACTTACCACCTTCAACGCCAATACCTGGGCCGCCCGCAAGGTAACGTTCGTTATCTTTACCCATTAAGTCAGACCAACCGGTACAAAATAAAACAACATCGCCTTTTTGAATATCTACGCCTTGTTGTTTGGCTACTGCGTCAATTTCTTTTTTATTAAAGGTGGTGCCCTCGTTCACTATATCTTGGTTAAAATAAGGACGCATGTCTAATAATACACCACGATAAACCATTGGTGGGACTTTCTCTAGACCGAGTTTTTTAACGCCTGTTACAGTCATAAAATCAGATACTTTATGGCCGTTATAATGAACGTTGTCGCGGCCATAGTGCGCTAGGCCATTAATTTGAGAGCCTACACCAGTCCAGCCAATAATTTGGTCATCGATATAAGTAAATTTATTTGTACCAAATGTTTTAGGTTCAGGCTGCGACGTATGAACTTCAAAGTAACGGTGACGAAATGCTGGGGTATCTTTATTTACCGCCATGCCTAAACCGTACACTTTACCTTGTTTTATTAATTTTGATGCTGTTAATACAGAGCTTGGAGTAATGTAATTCATTGCGCCAATTTCATCATCGGCCCCCCACTTTGAAGTAGGTACTTGATCGGCCGCGTTAACACCAGCAGAAAGTGTAAGTACTGCACTTAGAGCAGTGGCTATTTTCAATTTTTTATGTGCTTTCATATTGCTATTACCTTGTATTTAATTTTAGAGGTGCAAAGCATATTTGCTATGACGTGGCCTACTATATTTAAAACAACGTGAATAATTGATAGTTGAAAACACAAAACTCTTTTTCATTTTTTGCAATTAACGAGCATATTAAATAATAGTGAATACACCTAATTAAAGCTTATGTAATCACTGTAAATAAGAATTAGTTTAATTTTATTATTTCATTTTTAACAAAATAGATTTAACAACAATAGCGTTTTTAACATTTGGAAACCCTTACATAATCTCCTTGCTTTAAAAAAGAGGGCTCACTATAGAGCTTTCTAAATAATTAATTTAGGAGATACACAATGAAAATGAAAAAACACGTACTTGCTATTGCTGCAATCGTTTCAGCCTCACTCAGCTCTGCATCTGTAATGGCAGCAGATTTTGTTCTGCACAACTAAATCAGGACACTTTTTTTAAGGAACTTTGCTCATACTTTACTGGCGATAGATCACCATGAGCAGTATGAAGTCGCTCTAAGTTGTAATAGCGCATATACGCTGCCACATCATTTCTCATATGCTCACGAGTTGGTTGCGGAACTTTCAACAGCCAATCATGTTTTAAGCTGCCGAAGAATCATTCAACAACCGCATTATCCCAACACGCACCGACATCGCCCATACTGGCTCTGACGCCATAACTCCATAGTAATTGTCGATATTGTTTACTGGTGTACTGTGAACCTCTATCACTGTGAAACACCAAGCTTTTTGGTGGCTGCCGTAAGTTATAAGCTTTCATCATCGCCTTGCTAACTAAGTCAGTCGTCATGCGTTTATCAATATGCCAACCAACAATACGACGTGAATATAAGTCCATGACGATAGCCAGATACATCCAACCTTCGCCAGTTCTTAGATAAGTCACATCACCAGCCCACACCTGATTTGGCGCAACAGGATTAAAGTTCTGATTCAAAAGATTATCAGCAACGGCATCACTGTGTTTACGCTTGGTTGTTACCTTGTATGCCACTCGTTGAGTAACGACTAAACCAAGTGTTGCCATTAATTTCTGAACGCCATAATCACTGACGCTAAAGCCCTCACTGCGTAACTTCTTTCTAAGCTCTCGGTAGCCTAAGCTATTTCTGCTTTTCTTGAAGAAATACTTGGCCTTTCGATATAAATTAAGCTGCTCTACAGTAATTACTTTTGCTGGCCGCTTAAGCCAAGCATAATAAGCACTGCGGCTTACTTTCATCACTTTGCAGAGCTTAACCACGGGAAACACCGAGGATAACTGCTTAATCGTTTTAAACGTTACTTGGTTTCTTTTAGCAGGAGGGCGCTGGCCTTTTTAAAATTTCTTTTTCCATCCTTAGCTCTTTATTTTCCTTGCGAAGCCTTAACAGCTCAGCCCGCTCATCAGCATGCAAACTGGCACCAGATTGTTCTGCTTCAACTTTAGCTTTCCAGTTATAAAGTAATTTATCTGTGATACCTAAAGACGCTGCTGCCTTAGGTACGCTGTAACCTTGCTCGGTTACCAATGCCACAGCTTCTTGTTTAAATTCTGCTGTGTAACTTCTGTTTGTTCGTTTTGTCATTTAACACCTCAATAATTGGATTATATTCCATTATTAAAGTGTCCTGTTTGATTAAAGCAGATCAGGGTTAGGTGATGAATAAATAAATGACGAATTGCTTTTAATTAATCCCAAACACAATCCTGCCGAACCCCGAACCCCGAACCCCGAACCCCGAACCCCGCAATTAAGCTATTAGTTTCTCCGCAAGGTTGAGTTCCATTGTTGCTTTTAATAAACGGTATAAGTTAATTGATGCGTCTATTTCTTCTTCTATTGAATATAGGATCTCAGCGCGTTTTCATGCTAGAATTTGCGCAATTTTTTTGTACTCGATAAGTAGCACTGTAATGATCTTAGATGATATTCGCATCGTTTTAGTAAACACATCACACTCTGGTAACATTGGTTCAGCGGCGCGCGCCATGAAAACCATGGGATTATCAAAGTTATACCTTGTTGATCCAGCCTGTGAAATAGACAGTCATGCAAGTGCGCTTGCTGCAGGTGCGACTGATGTACTAGGTAATGCTGTTATTGTTGATAGTGTTGCAGATGCGATTGCTGATTGTGCATTAACGATTGGTACTAGCGCCCGCTCGCGTACATTGTCGTGGCCTATGGTAGAGCCGAGAGAATGTGGTGAAAAGCTTGTTGGCGAAGCCGTAAACGGCCCTGTAGCGCTTGTGTTTGGCCGTGAAAACAGTGGCTTAACTAATGAAGAATTACAACTGTGTAATTACCATGTGTGTATTCCTGCTAACCCAGAATACAGCTCACTTAATTTAGCCATGGCTGTGCAAACCTTATGTTATGAAACGCGTATGGCGTTTTTAAATCAGCAACCTAAGGCTGTTCAAGAAGAAGACGACACCCAATATCCATCGTCTAAACAAACAGAACTGTTTTACGAACATCTTGAAGACACTTTGTTTAAAACAGGCTTCATCATTAAGCAGCACCCAGGCATGGTAATGACTAAGCTACGTCGCTTGTTTAATCGTGCTCGCCCTGAAGATGCTGAAATGAACATATTACGAGGTATTCTTACCTCAATTAATAAGTCTATAAAATAGCAATTAGTTATAAATAGCGCCCTTTATTGCTCTACTAATACTTGACTAAATTACTCAGGTAATTACAATAGACTCAATACTTGACCAAAACAGTCGGGTATTACAAGTTTATCGGCTGGCATTCGAGGCTAGCCAATCAGGATAATACTTGACTAATCTACTCTGGTAATTAAAATTTGCACTCTTTTGTGCGGGGGGCGTTATGAAGTTAACATCAAAAGGCAGATACGCCGTTACAGCCATGCTGGATGTTGCACTACATGCAAATATAGGCCCTGTAGCGCTTGCAGATATTTCGCAGCGCCAAGAAATTTCTTTGTCTTATCTTGAGCAATTATTTGCCCGTTTACGTAAAAATGGGCTAGTGAGTTCTGTTCGAGGTCCTGGTGGGGGCTATTTACTAGGACGTGAGGCTGACGTAATTTCAGTTGGCGATGTTATCAATGCGGTAGATGAATCTGTTGACGCTACACGGTGTCAGCGAAGCAATACTGGTTGTCAAAGTGGTATGCGTTGTTTAACCCATACATTGTGGTCAGACTTAAGCGCACGAATTGAAGAATTTTTAAATAATATTACCTTAGCTGAACTGGTTGAAAAGTCGGACGTTAAAGCGGTCGCTCTTCGCCAAGAAAACAGCGTTAATGATGCAATTAAGCAGTTGGAAAATATTCAAGTAAGCTGTCAACTTTAAGGTTGACCTGCAGCGGAGAGAGAAATGAAGTTACCGATTTATTTAGATTACGCAGCAACTACGCCTGTTGACGAACGAGTTGCCAAAGAAATGATGCAGTGCCTGACTATGGACGGTAATTTTGGTAATCCAGCATCGCGTTCACACCGTTTTGGTTGGCAAGCTGAAGAAGTCGTTGACCAAGCACGTACTGACATTGCCGATTTAATTAATGCAGACCCTCGTGAAATTGTATTCACATCGGGGGCAACAGAATCAAATAACCTTGCTATTAAAGGTGCGGCTCAGTTTTACAAGAAAAAAGGTAAGCATGTTATTACCGCTAAAACTGAACACAAAGCGGTTATCGACACATGTCGTGAGCTTGAGCGTCAAGGGTTTGAAGTAACTTATATGGACGTTGAAGAAAACGGCCTACTTGATCTGCAAAAATTAGCAGATACGATGCGTGACGACACCGTGCTTGTAAGTATTATGCATGTAAATAACGAGCTAGGTGTAATCCAAGACATCAATACTATTGGTGAAATGTGTCGCGAACGTAAAATTATGTTCCACGTAGATGCAGCACAAAGCGCAGGTAAAGTTTTAATTGACGTGCAACAAACCAAAGTAGATTTTATGTCATTCTCGGCGCACAAAGTATACGGCCCTAAAGGCGTAGGTGCTTTGTATGTTCGTCGTAAACCACGTGCTCGTTTAGAAGCACAAATGCACGGTGGCGGCCATGAACGTGGTATGCGTTCTGGTACATTAGCAACCCATCAGTTAGTAGGTATGGGCGCAGCATTTAGAATTGCAAAACAAGATTTTGAAAAAGATCACGCACACATCAGTGCGTTACGTAAACGCCTAATCGACGGCATTTTAACAGATATGGACGAAGTGTACTTTAACGGCACACAAGACCAATCAGTACCTGGTATTGTTAATATCAGCTTTAACTTTGTTGAAGGTGAGTCGTTACTAATGGCCGTTAAAGATATTGCGGTATCGTCAGGTTCAGCCTGTACATCTGCAAGTTTAGAGCCTTCTTACGTATTACGTGCATTAGGCCGCAACGACGAATTAGCGCACAGCTCAATTCGTTTTAGTATTGGCCGCTTTACCACCGAAGAAGAGATTGATTACACCGTTGAGCTAATGAAAAACTCGATTGGCCGTTTACGTGAAATGTCTCCTCTTTGGGAAATGCACCAAGAAGGTGTTGATTTAGATTCAGTTGAATGGGCGCACCACTAATTAGTGGAGCCCATACCTAGCAGGTAGTGAGGATAGAATTATGGCTTACAGTGATAAAGTAATCGACCACGTAGAAAACCCACGTAACGTAGGTGCTCTAGATAAAAACGATCCGTCAGTGGCAACGGGTATGGTAGGCGCACCAGCATGTGGTGACGTAATGAAACTGCAAATTAAAGTTTCAGCAGAAGGCGTGATTGAAGATGCAAAATTCAAAACGTACGGCTGTGGTAGTGCAATTGCTTCATCTTCACTGGTAACAGAGTGGGTTAAAGGCAAAACATTAGACGAAGCGTCTACTATCAAAAATACTGATATCAGCGCAGAGCTAGAATTACCACCAGTGAAAATTCACTGTTCAATTTTAGCCGAAGATGCAATTCAAGCAGCAATTGCAGATTACAAAAGCAAACATACAAACTAAGAGATATTCATGGCAGTGACATTGACAGATGCGGCAGCAAACCGCGTACAATCATTTTTAGCAAACCGTGGTAAAGGCATAGGCCTGCGAGTTGGCATTAAAACGACGGGCTGTTCAGGTCTTGCTTATGTATTAGAGTTTGTTGATGAGCTAAACGATGACGATGAAACATTTGCGGCCAAAGGCGTTACCTTAATTGTTGACGCTAAAAGCTTAGTTTATATCGACGGCACTGAGCTCGACTACACTAAAGAAGGCTTAAATGAAGGGTTTAAATTTAACAACCCTAATCAAGCTGATGAGTGTGGTTGTGGCGAAAGCTTTACCGTTTAAGCTCAAACTTGTTTTGGATACCTAAGCTACTTGGGTATAACTAAGCCCTGCCAATTAATGTAGGGCTTTGTCATTTGTGAGAAGTTATGCGTTATTTTGAGTTATTTGCAATTCCCGTTGACTACAATATTGATTTAGCAACGATTAACAAGCACTACTTAGAACTTCAACGTGCTGTTCACCCTGATCGCCATGCTAACGCTAGCAGTCGTGATAAATTAATGGCCGTACAAAGTACTGCCGAAATTAATGATGCACTGCAAACACTTAAGCATCCGGTTAAACGTGCAGAATATATGCTGAGCGAGCTAGGCGTAGATATTCGTGCTGAGCAGCAAACATTGCAAGATCCCATGTTTTTAATGCAGCAAATGGAGCTTCGCGAAGAACTTGAAGAGTTAGCGAGCGCAAGCGATCCTGATTCTGCTATTGCCCATTTTGAAAAACAAATCAAACAGCTTGATCAGCAATACAGTGCGCAATTGGCAGAGCAGTTAGCAAGTAACGATGAGCAGCAATATCAACAAGCAGCAGACAGTATCCGTAAGCTAAAGTTTGTTTATAAGTTACGCGACGAACTTGAACGCATTGAAGACAGTTTATTTGACGATTAATTCACTTGCTGCAAAGCGAGCAACACGAGTTTAAAGAGCATTATGGCATTATTGCAAATTGCTGAGCCGGGGCAGAGCGCGGCACCACATGAACATAAATTAGCAATTGGAATTGACTTAGGTACCACGAATTCATTAGTGGCAACCGTACAAAGCGGCGAAGCTCGTACTATTACTGATGAGTCAGGCGAAGCAATGTTGCCGTCTGTAGTGCGTTACCAAACTGGTGGCATAACCGTGGGTGCAGACGCGATGCAAGCAGCTACACTCGATCCGGTTAATACGCTTATTTCAGTGAAGCGTTTTTTAGGTAAAACGCAAACCGAAATAGAACAAAGCTATGGTCAACTGCCTTATCAGTTTTGTGATGATGATGGTGCACTTGCAATAGCAACTGAAGCCGGGAAAATCAGCCCAGTAAAAGCATCAAGCCATATTTTAGGTGCTTTAAAAGTACGTGCAGAACAAAGCTTTGGTAATCAAGATATTTTAGGCGCAGTTATTACCGTACCAGCCTATTTTGATGATGCACAACGCCAAAGCACTAAAGATGCGGCTGAACTTGCCGGCATTAATGTACTGCGTTTATTAAACGAGCCAACTGCCGCTGCCGTTGCTTATGGTTTAGACTCAGGCCAGGAAGGCATAATTGCTGTTTATGACTTAGGTGGCGGTACTTTTGATATCTCTATTCTGCGTCTTAATAAAGGCGTGTTTGAAGTGCTGGCCACCGGTGGCGATTCAAGCCTAGGCGGCGACGACTTTGACTCATTATTAGTTGATTACCTAAAACAAGAAACCGGCGTGACAGGCTTATCTCCTTCGGTATTACGCTTATTCATTAATAAAGCCAAAGCCTGTAAAGAAGCACTCAGCCAATACGAAAAAGTGAATGTTGGCCTTGAGTTTGACGATGAAAAATACATGGTTGAAGTAACGCGAGAAAAATTTAATGAGCTCGCTATGCCACTGGTCAAAAAAACGCTCCGCTCATGTCGTCGTGCAGTAAAAGATGCCGGTATTGAAAACCAGGAAGTATTACAAGTTGTAATGGTTGGTGGTTCAACCCGCATGCCGTTGGTTCGTACTCAAGTTGGCGAGTTTTTTGATAAACAGCCACTCACTTCAATTGACCCTGATCGTGTTGTTGCACTTGGTGCTGCGCTTCAAGCTGACGTATTGATTGGTAACAAGCCAGATTCAGACATGTTATTACTTGATGTGTTACCGTTGTCGTTAGGCCTTGAAACAATGGGTGGCTTGGTTGAAAAAATCATTCCACGCAATACCACGATTCCGGTTGCGCGTGCGCAAGAATTTACTACGTTTAAAGATGGTCAAACGGCTATGTCGTTGCATGTTTTACAAGGTGAACGTGAACTGGTTGACGATTGTCGATCGCTGGCTAAATTTAGCTTAAAAGGCATTCCTCCTATGGCGGCGGGGGCGGCGCATATTCGCGTTACCTTTAAAGTAGACGCTGATGGTTTATTAAGCGTGTCGGCAATGGAAAAATCAACGGGTGTTCAAGCAGAAATACAAGTAAAACCGTCGTTTGGTTTGTCTGACGACCAAGTTGCTAATATGCTTAAAGAGTCGATGAGTAACGCTAAAGGCGATATGCAAGCGCGTATGCTTAAAGAGCAACAAGTTGAAGCGCTTCGTGTAATAGAAGCGATGGAAGCCTCATTAGCTGCTGATGGCGATTTACTTGAGCCTGAGCAATTAGCGACGCTAAAAGTGGAAATAAGCGAACTTGCGAAAGTACGCGAGAGTGCGCAAGAGCCAAGCGAAATTAAAGCGGCCATTGAAAAAATGGATAATGCGAGCAGTGATTTTGCCGCGCGCAGAATGGACGCGTCAATTAAAAAAGCCTTAACGGGTCAGTCAGTAGACAATATATAAGAGAGATTAGAATGCCACAAATTGTTTTTCTTCCCCATCCGGAGTTGTGTCCTGACGGTGCAGCAATAGAAGCGCCCGCTGGCGAAACGGTACTTGATATCGCGCTTAAAAATGGCATTAGCATTCCTCATGCCTGTGAAAAATCATGTGCATGTACAACGTGTCATTTAGTGATCCGTGAAGGTTTTGACTCATTAGATGAAAGTGATGACCTAGAAGATGACATGCTAGATAAAGCATGGGGTTTAGAGCCTGAATCGCGCTTAGGTTGCCAGGCAATTATTAGAGATGAAGACTTAGTGGTTGAAATACCTAAGTACAATCTCAATATCGTTAATGAAGAACACTAGTTTTTAATTAATGACTATCATATTAAAAGCCGCTGTTTGATACAGCGGCTTTTTTGTTTGTATTTGGTAGCAGCGGGTTTACCCCGCGTCTTTTTAAAGTTAAAGGCGAAAGGTTAAAGGCGAAAGGTTAAAGGGTTACGAGCTTCGGGTGACGGGCCTCGAACCTAGTACCTGCGCAAGCTTTTTTCTCTGTGTAGCGCGCAGCGCCTCGGTGCACTCTGTGGTAAAAAACATTTTGTAGCAGCGGGTTTACCCCGCGTCTTTTTAAAGGTTAAAGGCGAAAGGCAAAATGTTACGAGCGACGGGCGGCGGGTAAATTAAAATTAAAAAGTCTTGTAGCGTTAACCACAAGGCTTTTTTAATTTATCGAAGCCCGAAGCCCAAAACCCGAAGCCCAAAACCCAAAACCCATTTTGGAGGTATATTTTGAGTGATCTTATTTTTTCAGACTCGTTTATTAACGGTGAATTTTATCAAACCAACTCACGCTTTAGCGTTGATGATCCGGCCACCGAACAAAGTATTGTTGATGTAAGTGATATTGACGAGCAAGGCGTAAAAAATGCCATAACAGCAGCACAAGGCGCTTTTGTAAAATTAAAAGCCACCAATGCGACCGAGCGAAGCGAAACCCTGATGCGTTGGTATGATCTAGTAATAAAGCACAAAAAAACGCTAGCTACACTTATGACTAAAGAGCAGGGAAAACCGCTTAAAGAATCTCTTGGTGAAATAGATTATGGCGCCGGTTTTATTAAATGGTTTGCAGAGGAAGCTAAACGCAGCTACGGCGATGTGATCCCCGCCACCGATAACAGTCATCGTTTAACTAGCTTCAAGCAACCTATTGGCGTGGTAGCAGGTATTACGCCATGGAATTTTCCTGTTGCTATGGTGACTCGAAAAGTCGCGCCGGCTTATGCCGCGGGCTGTAGTTTTATACTCAAGCCTTCTGAGCACACACCATTATGTGCTATCGCTTTAGCTTATTTAGCTGATCAGGCTGGCTTTGTTAAAGGTGCATTTAATGTGCTTGTGTCACAAGATGCCAAAAAGGTTGGCAAAATGCTGACAGACTCAGAGGTGGTACGTAAGTTTACTTTTACTGGCTCTACAGGTGTAGGTAAGCAGTTACTCTCTCAATGTGCATCTACAATAAAGCGTACTTCAATGGAATTGGGGGGAAATGCCCCGTTTATAATATTTGATAATGCTGATATTGACGATGCGATTGATGGATTAATGGCGGCCAAATTTAGAAACTCAGGACAAGCTTGTGTTGCAGCAAATCGTATTTTTATTCAGCGTAATATATTAAATGACGTGCTTGAAAAAATTACACCCAAAGTCGCTGCGCTCAAAGTTGCGAACGGTTTTGATGAAAATGCCGACATAGGGCCGCTTATTTACCCCAAAGCAAAAGAGAAAGTGCAACAACTGATTAAAGACGCTCTTGATAAAGGCGCTACGCTAATTGGAGATAACAGCAATTTAGGTGGCAGTTTTCAAAACCCATTAATAGTCACCAATGTCACTACACAAATGGATATTTATCACGAAGAAGTGTTTGGTCCTGTATTAACGGTGATCCCATTTGATGAAGAAAGCGAAGTACTTGCGCTCGCTAATGACGTCCCTTATGGGTTAGCTGCGTACTTTTATAGCCAAAACATTAAACAAATCTATCGTATAAGCGAAGGGCTAGAGTTTGGCATGGTAGGTGTAAATGAGGGAGTTATATCAAACCCAGTTGCGCCGTTTGGTGGTGTAAAGCAATCAGGTCTTGGTCGTGAAGGCGGGCATCAGGGTTTAGATGAGTACTTAGAAGAAAAATACGTATGTATTAAGCTGTAATGATTAAGACTGTTCCGATGAGTTAATGGTTGTAAGATAAAACTCGGTTAAATGTTGCTAGATAATGGGCTAAATGTTACCTTTTTAATATATATTTTTCGTAACAAAATAGTAAAAAAATTTCTATAAGTAGAAATACCCCCGTGTGTAAATGCCACCATTTGGTGGCATTTTTTTTAGCCACTTTTGTGGCGAACCTTATCGCTTCGGTCTAAAATTACTCTATAAGCAGTGATTGGTGTTTAAACTTTGTATATAAGCTTAAAATAAAGTAATAACTATTCTCGTTTGTTTTTGTGAGTTTTTGTAACCTTATGTTTTTAAATGTATATTTTTACTAAGCTGAGGTGTAATATGAAGTTTCAGGCTCTTTTGAACTGTTAGAATATAGTAATAATGTATAATTGTGTTTTATACATTTATAAATTAACATCCCGCAAATTCACCCATTAAAAAATAATGAAGCACCCACTATGAGTAGAAGAAATCAAGCAACGGTAGACCAGGAAGTTTCGTTTGGCATTGACGAAGAATTAGTTTCTACAACAGATTTACGAGGGGTTATCACCTATGCAAATGATAGCTTTTGTAAAGTTTCAGGGTATACCATCAATGAGTTAAAAGGGAAAAATCATAATATGGTTCGTCACCCAGATATGCCACCTGCGGCATTTGGTGATATGTGGTCTAATTTAAAAAGCGATACCGCATGGCGAGGAGCTGTAAAAAATAGATGTAAAGATGGGCGTTATTACTGGGTTGATGCATTTGTTACCCCTATTTACGAAAACGGTAAAAAAGTAGGTTATCAATCAGTTCGCCAACAACTCCTTCCAGAATATAAACACCGCGCAGAAAAGCTTTACCAACGTTTAAACAACGGTCAATCAATTACGCCTTTAAGTGAAAAATTAGCTGCATTTAAATTGCCTCTATTTATTGGGTGTGCCGCTTTAATTGCTTGGTTAACAAGTTACATGTTCTGGTTATGTTTGCTGTTTGTTCCTCTGCCTTTTGTTATTTTTTATGAAGAGTTAATTCGCTCGCAAAGCAAAATCAAAAAAACCAAGGCAGGCCCAGATAGCGTATCTCGGCATATTTATTCTGGTAGCGATAGCCTCAGCTATAGTGATTTTCGGATTAAATTACTTGAGGGTAAAGTAACGACCATTGTTGGGCGTATTATTGATGGCACTTTAAGCCTTAGCAAAGGAGCTGATTCGCTTAAAGTTTGTGCTGAAGCTGCGCAGGCTGGCGTTGAAAAAGAAGCATCTGAATTACATCAGGTATCGTCTGCGGTCGAAGAAATGGTGCATTCAATTGACGAGGTAGCAAAAAACACCTTAGTCACTAATCAACGAGTGCAACAAGCTCACCAAGATTGTGAGTCAGCAACGCAAGCCATGTCTGGGACAATGCGAGAGGTGTCGTTACTTGCAACTGAAGTTGATAACTCAGCAAGCTCTGCGAGTGAGTTAGCAACAGAGGCTGAAAAAATTGGTGGTATAATGCAAGAGATACAAGGGATTGCCGATCAAACAAATTTACTTGCACTCAATGCCGCTATTGAGGCTGCGCGTGCTGGTGAACATGGTAGAGGCTTCTCGGTTGTTGCTGATGAGGTACGTGCACTCTCAAGCAGAACGCATACCGCCACAGAGCAAATTCAAGTCTCAATATCTGAAATGCAATCTACGCTACTCAACTGGTCCAAAACAATGGAAGCGGGTAAACACGCTGCTGAAACATGTGTTAAAGAAACCCGTAATAGCCAAGATATCGTCTCAAAAGTCTATGCGGCAATTACAGATATTTCCGATTTAGCAACGCAAATATCAACCGCTGCGGAAGAGCAAAGTATGGTATCGCAAGAAATTAGCCGCAATATTTCCAATATTAGTAGTGCGTCTTCAGAAAATTTAGCCCAAGCGCATTGTGTAGGGGCAGAGTCTGATGCGATTGAAAAGCACTCTAAAGCATTAGCGTCATTAGGTCTTTCTTTCAAAGTAGGTTAGTAAAGTGAGCAAGGATAGCAAGCAGTTAGATATAGGTGCAGCCTATGATGTATCGTATTCTCAATGTGCAAATTTAAGTGCACAATTGAGAGTACTGCAGCACGAAATTAAAGCCGATTACTTATTTATTGCCTCTGTAAATGAAGATAAATTAGCAACTACGCAGTTGGTTTTATATAACGCAGAGGTCGTTGATAACTTTTCTTATTCGCTAGAAGGCTCGCCTTGTGAACAGCTGCCTTCAAAAAGTGCGTGTTTTATAACGGATGAATTACAACAACACTATCCTGAAAATAAGCTACTAAAAACTATAAATGCGCAAGCTTACATTGGCGTCTCTATAAGCAATGATGAAGGCCAATTAAGCGGCGTACTGGTTGGTCTTTATTTAAATAGTGATCCAACAATCGAACGCTACCTACCAAGGCTAATTAGCTTTGCGAGTTATACAGCAGTGTTCTTGCAAAAGTGTTTTTTAGAAGATAAATCAAGCTCACAGCAATCACTATTTAGTGCTGTTGAAGCTATGTCGAAGGTAGGCACGTGGGAATACACAATTTCAACCGGCGAGCTAAATTATTCACCCGAGGTTTATAATATTTATGGCCTTGATAAGCACAAACCGCTCACGACCACACAAGCGATTGCGCATTATGCTGGTGAAAAAGAGCAAGCGCGTATTCGTGATTTTTTTAATCGTTTGCAAACACATGGTCTTCCTTATTGTGAAGACTTTGAGTTTGTAGATGCTCATGGCAATAAAAAGTGGGTACGGACGAGTGGTCACCCTGTTTTTAATGATGATCATCAGGTTATTAAAGTGCATGGTGCTTTTGAAGATGTCACTTTAGAGTATGAATTAAAGGCCAAGGTTGATGATAAAAATAATCGCCTTGAAGCTATTTTAAATAACTTAAATGATGCAGTGATCACTATTAATCAGCAAGGCGTTATTGTTCACTGTAACTCAACCGCATTAACTATGTTTGGCTATAAGCAAAATGAAATGCTTGGCTTGTCGATTAACAACTTAATGCCTGAGCCTTATGCATCTAAGCATCACTCGTATATGCGAAATTATGAGCAAACAGGTGAGGCTAAAATTATTGGTGTTGGTAGGCAACTACCTGCAAGAAAAAAAGACGGCACTATTTTTCAAATAGAATTGTCACTTACCAAAGCCGTTAATGAGCAAAGCGTTGAATATATTGGTGTAGTTAGAGATATTAGTGAAAAACTCAAAGCGCAAGATACCATTTATAATTTAGCTTATTCAGATCCCATAACAGGATTAAAAAATAAGCGGTGGTTTGAGCGCGAATGCAGAAGTTTACTTCAAAGTGCCAGCATTAATAATGGCTATATATATGCTGCATTATTAGATATGGATAAGTTAGCGCAATTTAACTTTAAGTACGGTATTGAGGCGGGCAACGAAGCACTCATTTTAACGGCTAAAAAACTATCAAATGCGGTACAGGGCGAGTACAAGCTATACAAAAGCGGAGTCGATTCTTTTTTAATTATAAGCGCCAATATAAGTAATGACTTATCCTACCTAGAGCAACAACAACCAAGTATAGACTCTAAAATATTAGCGCTAGATAACTTCTCACATAAGATCAGTGATCTTGATGTGGTACTAAGCGCCTCGTTGGGCAGTACAATTATTAATGCGAGTAGAGACTCCTATAGCTCTATGTTTGATAAGTTGGAATACGCACTAAAACAAGCCAAAAAGTTGTCTCCTTTTGGTTATTACTTTGCAGATTTAGATGCATTAAAACGTTACGAACGTACCAATAAAATTCGTTACTTACTAATAAATGTTGATAAAAGTGATGAATTAACACTGGTACTACAGCCACAATTTATTAATGAAAATACCTTTAATTCAGCCGAAGCATTATTACGTTGGGATTCTGAGGAATTAGGCGTAATAAGCCCTGGGGAATTTATACCCCTAGCAGAAGAGAGTGAAGCCATTATTAAAATTGGCGATTGGGTGGTTGATCAAGTATGTAAGTTGCTGCATGAAGTCAGCCGAGCAGGAAAAAACACCTGTATTGCCGTTAACATTAGCGCTAAACAAATTGTAGCCCCCGATTTTAAGGAAAAATTGCTCGCCAGTGTTCATAAGTGGCAAGTGTCACCACGTAACTTAGTGATAGAGCTGACCGAAACGACTTTAGTGTCAGACATCGAACTAGTAAAAGAGACTATGCTTGAACTTAATAAAAAGGGCTTTAGGTTTTCAATTGATGACTTTGGAACGGGTTATTCAAGCCTGAGTTATTTGAAAGAGTTGCCAATTTCTGAGCTTAAAATAGATAAATACTTTGTCGATGGCATTATGGATACTGACGATAATTCAAGTAAAACTATTGTGAATATGATCATCGACATGGCCAGTGCTTTAGGCGTAAATAGCGTTGCTGAAGGCGTTGAGGAACCTGCGCAATTTAATTATTTAAAGCAGCGCGGTTGCAACTTATTTCAAGGCTATTTATTTTCAAAGCCACTGCCTATTGCACAGTGGAAAGAACGCCTTAAATAATATGTAGCAGCGACTTTATTTTGCGTTTATTAAGTTTATATGTTCAAAGCTTCAAATGCGGGCATCGGGCTTCGAGACGCGGGGTAAATCCACTGCTACGTGTGTAGTTTTTAAATCTATGGTAGCAGCGACGTTATGTCGCGTCAGGTTTAAGATCTAATAAATGCGTAAGGTAAACTCATGCCTACAGACAAGTTGGCGTAGTTTCTTTATTTCTGACTTGGCTTTGTATCGGGTAAATATAATTTAGAGATTAGCTTTAGATATTACTGAGGAGACTTAGAAATAGTGGGGCGATTGACGGGGCTCGAACCCGCGACAACCGGAATCACAATCCGGGGCTCTACCAACTGAGCTACAACCGCCACTACATACACCTTGTTTGGTGTGGCGCGCATAATACATAATATCCCCATGCTTGTGAAGCAAAAAATCAAAAAAATTAAACTTATTTTAAGTATTCTATATTTAAGCTATTGGCAACGGGTAACGGGCAGCTCGAATCCCTAATTCCGCGCAAGATTTTCTTCTCTGTGTAGCGCGAAGCGCCTCGGTGTACTCTGTGGTTCAAAATGGTTTTTTAGGCGGGGGTTATCACGCGCAGGTGGTTTTAGGCAATAAACTTATTCACAAAGAGGTTAAGAGACGCTGCTCTTTTAGAGCTAGTGAAAAAACAATTAATCACTCGGGCTCATGGTTATTGTTTTCTCATTTACTCCTCATTCACCTCTCTTTGTGCAAAAAGATCTTAAAGAGATTTTATTCACCACAGAGGGTTAGTGCACACAGAGGAAATGATTAAAGACATGTTTTATTTGTTTTGTCTTCTCTGTGAAGCGCGTAGCGCCTCGGTGTACTCTGTGGTTCAAAATGGTTTGTAGGCGGGGGTTATCACGCGCAGGTGGTTTTAGGCAATAAACTTATTCACAAAGAGGTTAAGAGACGCTGCGCTTTTAGAGCTAGTGAAAAACAATTAATCACTCGGGCTCATGGTTATTGTTTTCTCATTTACTCCTCATTCACTTCTCTTTGTGTAAAAAGATCTTAAAGAGATTTTATTCACCACAGAGGGTTAGAGCACACAGAGGAAATGATTAAAGACATGTTTTATTTGTTTTGTCTTCTCTGTGAAGCGCGTAGCGCCTCGGTGTACTCTGTGGTGCAAAAAATTAAAACACTATTTACCACAGAGGTCACAGAGGAAGAGATTAAAGACAAAGATTTTAGGTTTTAGGTAGAGATTAAGCCAAGCATGATGTTTGTATTGAACGTGAGCGGTGGTTATCCCGCGCATTTCACTAAACCCTGCGCGAGGTAAACTCCCGCCTACGGGTATAAAAAACCTTGCTATATTAACCGTAAGGTTTTTAAATTCCTCGAACCTCGAACCTCGAACCTCGAACCTCGAACCTCGAACCTTGTAAAACGCTGTTGCAAACACGTATTAAAGATTTACAATACAATAAACAACACCGCTAAACTGCTTAATAACACTATCAGGAGTTAATATGGATTCAATACTCAATTGGCTGAATGAAAATTCAGGCTTAATCTTACACTACGGTATTCAGGCAGTTATAGCGCTTGTTATATTTTTACTGGGTGGACGAATTGCTAAATTTTGTGCAAAGTTAACCGAAAAAGCATTCGACAAGAAAAAAGTAGATAAAGCGGTTTCATCGTTTGTCTCTAGTATTGTATATGCCATTGTATTTGCAGCCACTATTTTAATGGCGCTGTCACAAATTGGTATCGAAACTACGTCATTTATTGCTATTTTAGGTGCGGCAGGTTTAGCCGTTGGCTTAGCACTGCAAGGGTCGTTATCTAACTTTGCGTCAGGCGTATTAATTATTCTACTTCGCCCATTTAAATCAGGTGACTATGTTGAAGCGGGCGGTAAAGCCGGTACGATTAAAAAAATCGAAATATTCTCAACTGAAATGCGCACACCCGATAACAAAGTTATTGTAATGCCTAATTCAAAAATCATGTCAGATGCGATCATTAATTACTCGCGCGAATCAACACGCCGCGTTGATCTTGTGATTGGTGTTGGCTACGACGCCGACTTACGAAAAGCAAAAGAAGTACTTAAATCAGTGCTTGATAACGAATCGCGTATTTTAAAAGATCCTGCATACAATGTATCAGTTTCTGAACTTGCCGATTCAAGCGTTAACTTTATAGTGCGCCCGTGGGTTAACTCAGAGGATTACTGGCCAACATATTGGTCGTTAATGGAAAACATTAAAATAGCGTTAGACGACGCAGACATTACCATTCCATTCCCGCAAATGGATGTACATTTACACAAGCAAGACTAATTTTTTAAAATACTTATTTATTAAGGCTGCGCTCAAATTCGATTTATTAATATGCGCGCTGCCTTTTTAATAGGTATTAATACATTTTTTACAGGGTTATTTTTTAATGAAACTTAAGCTTTTATCAATTTTAGTAGCAGCCTCAGCTACAACCAATGCATTTGCAGCAGAAGAAGAACAAAAAACCTGGGAAGTTACCAGTGAAGTAGGCGCTATTATTACCAGCGGTAATACCGAAACAACCACCCTCAAAGGCGGTATTAAAGTATTACATAACTTAGAAAATTGGAACAACGAGTATAAGTTAGACGGCATCTACAAAGAAGACGAAGTAGAAAACGACGACGGTACTAAAGAAAAGCAGCGTACTAACGAAAAGTACTCTATTTCAGCGCAGGGTAATTACAAATTAAATGAGAAACACGCTCATTTATTTATTTATGGGTCGCACGTATCTGATTACTTTGGCGCATACCGAAGCGAGTCGGTTATTTCAGCGGGTTATGGTTTACGTTTATTAAACGAGTCAAACATGAAACTAAACGCTGAAATTGGTCCAGGTTATAAGTACTTTAAATACCCAGATGTAAGCGAAGAGGTTGATGAAAACGGCAACTCACTAGCGGGTGAATACGAAGGTGAAGTAATTGCGCTAGGTAAAGTAGACTTTAGCTGGAAAATTTCAGACAACGCACGTTTTACTCAGTTAGTATCGGTAGAATATGGTGATACCAATACCAAAACGCGCTCAGAAACCGCACTTCTGACTAAAATTAATGGCTCACTACAAATGAAAGTAGCCTACAATATTACTAATAACTCAGATGTTGCTGACGATAAAGAGGCAACTGATACAGAGACCTCATTAACATTGGTGTATAGCTTTTAACATCAAGTAGTAAATTAATTGTAATAAAACTATGAAAGGGGCTAAAGTCCCTTTTTTATTTGCTCATAAATAATGTATGATACCCACCAATTTTGGTTGTAGACCTAGGGAAATACCTACTCGTGAACGTTATTAAACATTTATTAAGTGCTTTTGTACTTATATGTAGCTTTAGCACATTAGCATTTGCGCCAACAGCCGCTCAACTTGAGCAGTTTCAAAAGTTGCCTAAGTCTCAACAGCAGGCACTTGCAAAGCAATATGGCGTAGACATTTCAAGCCTTGAAGGTGCAGGCAATGCCAGTGGCAAAAATAACGAACAAGATAAACCCACAGTAGGTGAGCGTAATACCGCCGACGAACAAGCTTTTACAGATGAAGAACGCTTTAAGCCCGAAGATAACACGGTAAAACCATTCGGTTATGACTTATTTGCCGGCGAACCCACCACATTTATGCCCAACGAAAATGCTGCAGTACCCGATACGTATTTAGTGGGGCGTGGCGATCAGCTATTAATCAACTTTTACGGTAAAGAAAGCGCAAGCTACGAAGTCATCGTTGATAGGGAAGGACGTATTAACATTCCCGACTTAAGTCCTGTTCAGGTAGCTGGTTTAACCTTTGCTGAAGTTAAAGAGTTAATAAAAGTAAAAGTTGAACAAGAGATTATAGGTGTTAAAGCGTTCGTATCGCTTGGTAAACTTCGCAGCATTCGTATTTTAGTATTGGGTGAAGCATACAAACCAGGTAGCTATAGTGTGTCGTCATTGACTACAGTGTCGCATGCATTATTTGTAAGTGGTGGCGTGTCGGATATTGCCTCACTGCGTAATATTCAAGTAAAGCGCGGTGGTAAGGTTGTTACTAACTTTGATTTATACGACTTACTTATTCGCGGTGATAGCAGCAACGATATTATTTTAAAACCGGGTGACGTGGTATTTATACCGTCGGTTGGCGAGCAAGTAACCGTTGATGGTTTAGTAAAACGCCCTGCTATTTTTGAGCTTAAAAAAGGCGAAACGGCAGAACAATTATTAAAAATGGCGGGCGGCATCAAGCCAAATGCTTACGCTAAAAGCGTGATAGTTGAACGTTTTAATAACCAACATAAAGAAGTGCTTTCGGTAGATTTTAGCAAAGAGCAAGTTAACTACATTCCACAAGATGGCGATCGTATTCGTTTTAGCGCGATTGGTGAGCAATACCAAACTTCAATTAGTTTAATTGGTGCTGTAGTACGCCCTGGTAATTACCAGTGGTACAAGGGTAAGCGCATTTCAGACATATTAGGCTCAGTACGTGGTGACTTACTACCGCAAGCCGATTTAGATTATGCATTAGTAGTGCGCGAAACCAACGTAAATGGTGATATTGAAATTCATCAGTTCGATTTAGCAAAAGCTATTACAAAAGATACTGAGAACAACTTACAACTTAACCCTAACGATAAAATTATTGTATTCAGTCGTTTTGAAGAAAAAGCATTAGAAGATATAGCGCTTGCAAATTTAGCGTTAACTAAAGAGCAGCAAGATCAACAACGCAAAGCAGAGCTTTGGCATGAATACCAACAAAAAGAGTTCGAAAAGTATGTTGGTGTAGCGACTAAAAAGTCAGAGTTTGAAGAGGTAAACCCAAATTTAAGCATGGCGGAAATGCTTGAGAAAAAGCTTAAAGAACAAGAAGAAGATGCAAAAAGCTATGCCTTGTTCAGCCGCCATAATTTACTTAAACCGGTAATTGCTAAGTTAGAGCAGCAGGCCGGTGTAATGCAGGCGATGCAAATAGTGGAAATTAGCGGCAGTGTAATGTACCCAGGCATTTACCCGTTAATGGAAGGCGGTGAAGTAAAAGACCTAATTACTGCTGCGGGGGGCTTATTAGAGTCGGCTTATACACAACAAGCTGAAGTAACAAGAATTGCCAATAACGATGTATCAAACATTGAGCATATTAAGTTTGATTTAAAAAGTGCTATGCAAGGTAAAGCGGCATCTAATATTTCATTACAAAGTAAAGACAGCGTAAATATATTTGCTATACCAAACTGGCAAGAAAACCTAAAAGTAGAGCTAAGGGGGGAGCTTAAATTTCCGGGCACCTATACTATTCGCCGCGGTGAAACCTTAAGTAACTTACTTGAGCGCGCCGGTGGCTTTTCTGAGTTTGCTGCAACCAATGCCGCTGTATTTACTCGCCAATCAATTAAAAAGCAAGAGCAACAACAGCTAGCGCGTTTATCTACCGAGCTTCGCCGTGATATAGCATCAAAAAGCTTTCAAAGTTCAGTTAGTAGCAACACACTTACTTACGATGAAATGAATAAACTTCTCGCAGATTTAGCAAATGTAGATGCCGTAGGCCGTTTAGTTATAGATTTACCGCTTATTGTTAATAATGAGCAAAACCTAGTACTGCAAGATGGCGATGTACTTTATGTGCCTAGTGAACGCGACTCAATCAGTGTAATAGGTGAGGTTAATTACTCTACCTCGCATCTATATAAAGCAGGCATAAGCGTAGACGAATACATAGACCTAAGCGGTGGCTTAAAAGAGCGCGCTGCTGATGACCGTATTTATATAATTAAAGCAAATGGCTCAGTAAAAATACCAAATACCGGCAACTGGTTTGCAGTTAATAACTCAAACCAACTTGAACCTGGCGATACCATTGTTGTCCCACTAGATGCAGGCCATATGGATAAGCTAACGCTTTGGAGCACCGCAACACAGATTCTATATCAACTAGGTGTAGCAGTAGCAGCCATAAGCGGTATTTAATATAATGTAGCTGCGGGTTTATCCCGCAGCTGTTCTAAGGTTTTAGGCACAAGGTACTAGGTGCGAGGAAAGCCTAGAACCTAGAACTTAAAAAAGGAATTACTATGAAGTTTGAACAGTTGGATGTTTGGAAAAGAGCTTCAAGGCTGGCTTGTGATATTTATAAAGCAACAGCCAAATGTAAAGACTATGGTTTTAAGGATCAAGTTACGCGTTCTGCTATTTCAATTCCTTCTAACATAGCGGAGGGCTTAGAAAGAGACTCGCAGGCCGATCAAGCTAGGTTTTTATATTATGGCAAAGGCTCTGCCGGTGAGCTGGTAACGCAGATATATATAGGTATTGAAATAGGTTTTATAGAGCGAGAACTGGGTTTGAAATTGATTAATGAATCGAAAGAAGTTGCTAGTATGCTTGCAGCATTAATTAACATTAGGAAAAGTCATATTAAAGAGCCTGAGCCGAATTATAATTTTGACGAACCTAGAACCTAGAACCTAGAACCTAGAACCTAGAACCTAGAACCTAGAACCTAGAACCTAGAACCTAGAACCTAGAACCTAGAACCTAGAACCTAGAACCTAGAACCTAGAACCTAGAACCTAGAACCTAGAACCTAGAACCTAGAACCTAGAACCTAGAACCTAGAACCTAGAACCTAGAACCTAGAACCTAGAACCTAGAACCTAGAACCTAGAACCTAGAACCTAGAACCTAGAACCTAGAACCTAGAACCTAGAACCTAGAACCTAGAACCTAGAACCTAGAACCTAGAACCTAGAACCTAGAACCTAGAACCTAGAACCTAGAACCTAGAACCTAGAACCTAGAACCTAGAACCTAGAACCTAGAACCTAGAACCTAGAACCTAGAACCTAGAACCTAGAACCTAGAACCTAGAACCTAGAACCTAGAACCTAGAACCTAGAACCTAGAACCTAGAACCTAGAACCTAGAACCTAGAACCTAGAACCTAGAACCTAGAACCTAGAACCTAGAACCTAGAACCTAGAACCTAGAACCTAGAACCTAGAACCTAGAACCTAGAACCTAGAACCTAAAACCTAGAACCTAAAACAATAACTTGACCTAATGTTCTCGTTATTCAATTTTTGATAGCTGATAGCTGATAGCTGATAGCTGATAGCTGATAGCTGATAGCTGATAGCTGATAGCTGAACTTATGAGATTTAAATGGAAAACAACTCAAACAATCTAAATCAGGCAAATACACCAGTGGTTAATTATAATGCTGCTGATGACGAAATAGATCTACGCGAACTATTTACCGCTATTTGGCAAGGCAAGTGGATTATCATTGCTGTAACTACCTTATTTGCTGTTGCATCTGTTTTTTACGCCATTAACCAGCCTAATATTTATAAATCAGAGGCGTTACTTGCTCCTGCAGAGCAAGACAAAGCGGGTGGCTTAGGTGCATTAGCCGGCCAGTTTGGTGGCCTAGCAAGTTTAGCTGGGGTTAACTTAGGTTCCGGTGGCAGGGTCGATAAAACGCAAATGGCGCTTGAGGTACTAAAATCACGCCAGTTCACCAGCGAGTTTATTAAAAAGCACAATATACTACCCGATTTAATGGCAGCTAAAGCGTGGAACCGTGAAACTAATACAGTTATTTACGACGATAAGCTTTATATTGCAGAGCAAAATAAATGGATACGTAAAGTTGAATTACCCTTTAAACCCGAGCCTTCAATGCAAGAGGCGTATAAAGAATTTAGTAAAACTATTAGTGCAAATAAAGATAAAGAAACTGGCATGGTTAAAATTGCCATAGAGCACGTATCGCCTTATGTAGCGCAGCAATGGGTAAACTGGTTAATACAAGACATAAACGCCACCATGAAACAGCGCGAAGTGCTAGAGGCAAACAAAAGCACCGATTTTTTAACTCAGCAATTAGAGCAAACTAAAATAGCTGACATACGAGCTGTACTTTATAAGCTAGTAGAAGAGCAAACAAAAACAATTATGTTTGCCAATGTGCGTGATGAATATGTGTTTAAAACGATTGACCCAGCGATAATTCCAGAGCAAAAGTTCAAACCTAAAAGAGCCCTGATTTGTATCTTAGGGACATTAATAGGTGTCTTTTTAAGTAGTGTACTTGTGCTAATAAAGTACTTTCTTAAACAAGACAAAGAATGACAAGGTAAAAACAAATTAGACCTAGTTGGTAAATGATAAGGAACCGAGGTTTAGGTCTTTAATCATTATAGGCAAGGTGTTCACTAGCATATTAGACTAATTGGAAGTTTTCATTGTTTACTAAGAGTTTTAAGTCAAAAAAAGAGGCGTTAAAGCAAAATATAATTTATGTATTTTGCCCAGATGAATGTGCTTCTAATATAATAGAAATTATTAATGATCACACATTTGAGCTCGTTATTAATGATTTTTCGATAACTGACTTTACAGAAAAAGTAATATGCCACTATAGAAGTGCGCATTTGACCAAAGAGCAACGTGCATTTTTAGTTAGAGCAACTGAAAGTGGTGCCTGGGTTGAGCCGTTAGTAAGCTACTTAGACGATAGATTAAAGTATACTGAAGTGCGCTTATTACATAGTAGCTATTTTCTACACCAAAAAGCTTTTTCAATTTTATCTAACAAAAGAACTCAAATAACGAAAAGAGCTTTAGACGTAGTAAGTTCAGTTTTTTTACTTTTTGTAACTATGCCTCTTTCGTTAATAGCGGTTTTGCTTATAAAGTTAGAAAGCCCTGGGCCTGTTTTATATAAACAGAAAAGGACTGGCCAATATAATGAAGAGTTTAAAGTTTATAAGTTTAGGTCGATGCGAAATGATGCTGAAAAAAATGGCGCGCAATGGGCTAGCGAAAATGATGCCCGCATTACTAAAGTAGGTAAGTTTATTCGTAAAACACGTATTGATGAAATACCGCAGCTTATAAATGTTTTGCAAGGAACTATGTCAATAGTTGGTCCAAGGCCTGAAAGAGAAGTTTTTATTAAGGATCTTGAGCAAGAAATTCCATATTATCGTTTCCGCCATGCTGTTAAGCCGGGTGTTACAGGATTGGCCCAAGTCAGCTATCCTTATGGGGCCTCTGTTGAAGATGCTGTTTGGAAACACAAATATGATATTTATTACATTAAACATCATTCAAGTATGCTGGATCTGAAAATATTATTGCTGACGGTTAAAACTGTAATCTTTGGTATGGGGCGATGATAGAAAATAAACCTTTAGTTTCGATTATTATGCCTGCATATAACTCAGAGCTATATATAGGCGAAGCGATTAAATCCGTACTTTCGCAAACTTATGATAATTGGCAGTTATTAATAACTGATGATTGCTCAACCGATAATACAAGAGATATTGTAAATGCATTTATTGCTACAGATAATAGAATAAAACTTTTTATAAGCAATGAAAATGGTGGAGCTGGAAAGGCACGGAATAATTCTATAGAGAAGGCAAAAGGGAGGTTTGTAGCTTTTTTAGATGCTGACGATCAATGGCTCCCTGAAAAGTTAACTACTCAAATTAGTTTTATGCTCCAACATAATTATGCTTTTACATTTACAGCATATCAAAAAGTTGAAGGTGGTGTTAGAAAACGAAAAGTGCTGCCTCCTAAATCTACTTGTTATAAAAGGTTGTTAAGTAGTAATGTTATAGGCTGCCTCACAGTAATATATGACACTTACACTTTGGGAAAGAGATACATGCCTATAATACGGAAAAGGCAAGATATGGGGTTATGGTTAAATATATTAAAGGATGTACCCAATGCATATAGTATAAATAAAGTTCTAGCACTTTATCGCGTAGATTCAGGTATGACTCAAAATAAGTTTAAAATACTTAAATGGCAATGGTTATTTTATAGGGATGTAGTCAAATTAAGTCTCCCCCAAACGATTTATCATTTTTTCTTTTATTCACTCAAAGGCTTTTCAAAGTATTTTAGTTGAGATTGATAGATTAAATAATAGAACATTAATCACAAGGTATTTAGTTACCAAAGTCACTACTTAACAATACTGCTTAAATTTTTAATGAGGAAAAAAATGAGAATAACAGTTGTAGGAACAGGATATGTTGGCCTTTCTAATGCGATGCTATTAGCGAAGGAAAATGAGGTTATAGCGTTTGATATTGATGAAAAAAAAGTAGCACTTTTAAATAATAATAAATCTCCTATAGTTGATAAAAATATCAGTGAATACTTAACTCGAGCTAATTTAAATTTTGAAGCTACTTCAAATAAAGAGTTCGCGTATAAAAACGCTGATTTCGTAATTATTGCTACACCTACTGATTATGAGCCCACTACAAATCACTTTAATACCAGCACGGTTGAGTCTGTTATTGCTGATGTTTTAAAAATAACTCCAAAGGCTGTTATAGTCATAAAATCGACCGTACCGGTGGGTTACACGCAATCGGTTAAAGAGAAGTTTGCTAGTAATAATATAATATTTTCTCCTGAATTTCTTCGCGAAGGTAAAGCGCTACACGACAATTTATACCCATCTCGAATTGTAGTCGGTGAGCAAAGCGAACGCGCTATTGTATTTGCGGAGTTGCTTAAACAGGGCGCTATTAAGAAAAATGTTGAGGTTTTGTTCACAGATTCAACAGAAGCTGAGGCAATTAAATTATTCTCTAACACTTATCTTGCAATGCGTGTTGCCTATTTTAATGAACTCGACAGCTACGCTGAGGCACATGGCTTAAATAGCAAGCAAATTATACAAGGTGTTAGCTTAGATCCACGTATAGGTGACCACTATAATAATCCGTCGTTTGGTTACGGTGGTTATTGTTTACCTAAAGATACCAAACAGCTCCGCGCTAATTATGCCGATGTACCAAACAACATTATAGGCGCAATCGTTGATGCTAATACGACTCGTAAGGATTTTATTGCAGATTCAATTATTAAACGTAACCCAAAAGTGGTTGGTGTATACCGATTAGTAATGAAAACAGGGTCAGATAATTTTAGAGCTTCAGCCATACAAGGTATAATGAAGCGCATTAAGGCAAAGGGAATTGAGGTTATAGTATTCGAGCCTGAGCTTCGAGAAAACGAGTTTTTCCATTCGCGTGTAGTTAATGATTTAAATGAGTTTAAACAGCTTTCAGATGTTGTTTTATCAAACCGTATGGTTGATGAGTTAAATGATATTGTTGATAAAGTATATACACGAGACTTGTTTGGAACTGACTAACTAAGTTTAGTTAAGTTCCTCCTTAGATGAATAACTTTGTGTGGTTTTAAGTAATAATGATCACAAAATATCAACTATTTCTATTTGAATTAAACATGCTCTCACTTGATACGTTTAAAACAGTTATAAAGTCAACACCGTTAGTGTCGATAGATCTAATTATAAAGAACAAAAAAAAGCAAATTCTATTGGGTAAGCGCACTAACCGCCCAGCTAAAAGCTTATGGTTTGTGCCAGGTGGAAGAGTATTGAAAGATGAATCACTTGAAGCAGCTTTTAAGCGCTTAATTAAAGATGAATTAGACTTATTAAACGTCAATTCACATTTTAAAGGTGTATATCAGCATTTTTATAATGATAACTTTACAGGTGATGACTTTACCACTCATTACGTGGTACTTGCTTATGAAATTAATTTTAATATTGAATTATCAACATTACCTAAAGAGCAGCACTCAGCTTATAAGTGGTTTACAGAAAGAGAGTTGTTATTAAATGAGGAAGTGCACGAACACACGAAATGGTACTTTGAAAGTGATAAACAAGCAGATAGTCTGTTTAAATAATTAATATTCAAGTTTCACTTAAATTATAAATTGGAAAATACTTTATGATCACTCCTATTATTATGGCTGGCGGGACTGGCTCTCGATTATGGCCACTTTCGCGTGAGTTATACCCAAAACAGTTTTTAAAAGTAATTGGGGAGCAATCGATGCTTCAACAAACAATAGCGCGTCTGTCAGGTTTAGAGCATAAAGCTCCTGTGTTAATCTGTAATGAAGAACACCGCTTTATTGCCGCTGAGCAAATGAGAATAGGTGGCTTTGAGCATAGCGGAATTATTTTGGAGCCCATAGGGCGAAATACAGCTCCTGCAATTGCATTAGCCGCTTTACAAGCTGTCAGTAATGCAGCAGAAGGGGAAGAGCCTATTCTATTAGTACTTGCAGCGGATCATGTTATTGAAAATATAACTGCTTTTGAGAGCGCAGTACAAAGAGCGCTACCTTATGCGTTAGAGGATCAACTAGTCACTTTTGGAATAGTACCTACAGCTCCAGAAACAGGTTACGGCTATATAAAAGCGGGTAAGCAAAATGGTAATGCATTTACAGTTAGTGAATTTGTTGAAAAGCCTAACTTAGCAACCGCCCAAAAGTATATATCAAATGGTAGTTATTATTGGAATAGTGGAATGTTTTTATTTAAAGCTAGTCGCTACCTTAAAGAGTTGGAAGTATTTTCACCTGAAATATTAAGTATTTGTAAGCAAGCAATAGCAAACCCTAAGCAAGACTTAGACTTAGACTTTGTAAGGGTAGATAAAGATATATTTGAAACCTGTCCTGATGACTCTATTGATTATGCGGTAATGGAAAAAAGTCAAAATGTAATGGTTGTTCCAATGGATGCAGGCTGGAGCGATGTCGGATCTTTTTCATCTTTATGGGAAGTATCAGCTAAAGATAATAATAAAAATGTTATAAAAGGCGATGTAATTTCTGTTGATTCGACTAATAACTATATTTACGCTGAAAATAAACTCGTTTCTACAGTTGGGGTTGATAACTTGGTCATTATTGAAACTAAAGATGCCATTTTAGTAGCAGATAAAGATCAAGTACAAAATGTTAAGACGATCGTAAAAAAATTAAAAGATGCGGGTCGGACTGAGCATAAATTACACCGTGAGGTTTATCGACCTTGGGGTAAGTATGACTCAATTGATTTTGGTAAACGAGATCAGGTGAAGCGAATTACGGTTAAGCCGGGTGAAAAGCTGTCTATTCAAAAACATCATCATCGTTCAGAACACTGGATTGTAGTATCAGGCACTGCAAGCGTATTAAATGGAGATAAAACTATTTTAGTAACTGAAGATGAGTCTACTTATATCCCTTTAGGTACAATACATGCGTTAGAAAACCCAGGTAAAATTCCTCTTGAAATGATAGAAGTTCAAACGGGTAGCTACTTAGGTGAAGATGATATTGTACGTTTTGAAGACCGCTATGGTCGAGTATAATAGGTCGATTCAGTTTAAATAAGTATGGATGATAATGAATAAGATATTGGTAAGCACAGATGTTTTAGAACAAAGTGGTGTTACTTTTGGTACCAGCGGTGCAAGAGGATTGGTGACCCAGCTAACATCTAATGTTTGTGCTGCATTCAGCGTTGCGTTTATTCAAAGTATGCAACAAAGCTTTAGCTTCAGTACAGTAGCACTTGCAATTGATAATAGGCCTAGTAGTTATGCAATGGCGCAAGCATGTGCAACAGCGTTACAACAGCGTAACATTCATGTTGTATATTACGGAGTAATACCCACCCCAGCTCTAGCATACAAAGCAATGCAAGATAATATACCTGCAATAATGGTAACGGGAAGTCATATTCCGTTTGATCGCAACGGGCTTAAGTTTTATCGACCTGATGGCGAAATTAGCAAAGTAGACGAACGAGCAATTATTACTGAACAAGTTGAGTTTTTTGAACTTACAGAGCTTGTTGAACTAACTGTAAGTAACCAAGCCACTGAAGAATATATTAATCGTTACACATCTTTATTTACTAAACAATGGCTTACTGGTAAGCAGATCGGTATATATGAACACTCTAGTGCTGGTCGTGACCTCTACTTTAGAATATTCGAAGCACTAGGCGCTGATGTTTTTCGTTTAGAGAGAAGTGATAAGTTTGTACCTATAGATACAGAGGCTGTTTCCGAGCAAGACACTATCAAAGCAATAAATTGGTCAAAAGAATATAATTTAGATATGGTGTTTTCAACAGACGGTGATGGTGATCGGCCCCTCGTATCCGATGAAAATGGAAACTGGTTACGTGGCGATATTTTAGGCTTATTATGTGCAGACATACTGGGTATTGAAGCCTTATCCGTACCTATTAGTTGTAACACTGCTATTGAAACTAGTCATAAATTTAAGCATGTTGAAAGAACGAAGATAGGATCGCCATACGTTATTGCTGAGTTTTCTAAGCTATCTAAAAGGTTTAACACTGTTGCGGGTTTTGAGGCTAATGGTGGTTTTTTATTAGGTAGTGACGTTCTATTAAATAATAAGCAATTAAAAACACTACCGACTCGCGATGCTATGTTACCAGCTATTATGCTTCTGCTTGCAGCCGATGATACTAAAATTTCAGCCTTAGTAAATGCACTTCCAGAACGATTTACCTACAGTGAGCGAGTTCAAAACTTTGCTACCCAAAAAAGCCAAGAAATTATTTCCCTAGTCAAAAAGAATCCTGAAAAGCTTCTAGTTAAACTCGGTTTAACCAACATTAAGGTTAATACTATCGATGAAACTGATGGATTAAGAATTGCGCTTAAAGATGGAGATATTATTCACTTACGGCCGTCTGGTAATGCGCCAGAGCTTCGGTGTTATGGAGAGTCAAATAACTTTCAATCGGCAAAGAAGATTGTTATGACCGCATTAAGCAAAATTAAAGAACTTAATACAAATTTAGATACGTAACTCTTGAATTTGGGTATTATCTAGAAAATTTCCAAATTTTAAGTAAAGGAATTAAAAATGACAGAAAAGAAAGTAGCATTAATCACGGGCGTTACAGGCCAAGACGGTTCATATTTAGCTGAGTTATTGTTAGAAAAAGGCTACGAAGTACATGGTATTAAGCGTCGTGCATCATCATTAAATACTGAGCGCGTTGATCATATCTATCAAGATAATCACGAGGAAAATCAAAGTTTTTTCCTGCACTATGGCGATTTAACCGACTCATCAAACTTAACGCGTATTATTAAAGATGTACAACCAGATGAAGTTTATAACTTGGGTGCGCAATCACACGTTGCTGTTTCGTTTGAATGCCCAGAGTATACAGCAGATGTAGATGCGATGGGCACACTGCGCTTACTTGAAGCAATTCGCTTTTTAGGGCTTGAGAAAAAAACTAAATTCTATCAGGCTTCAACTTCAGAGTTGTACGGCGAAGTACAAGAGATTCCTCAGAAAGAGACAACTCCGTTTCACCCTCGCTCCCCATATGCAGTCGCTAAAATGTATGCTTATTGGATAGTCGTCAATTATCGTGAATCGTATGGTATGTACGCATGTAATGGTATTTTGTTTAATCATGAATCGCCTCGACGTGGTGAAACCTTTGTAACACGTAAAATTACTCGTGGTATTGCTAATATTGCTCAAGGATTAGAAAGTTGTTTATACCTAGGTAATATGGATGCTTTACGTGATTGGGGCCATGCTAAAGATTATGTTCGTATGCAGTGGATGATGTTACAGCAAGAAGAAGCTGATGATTTTGTTATTGCAACAGGGAAGCAAATATCAGTGCGTGAGTTTGTAACACTCTCAGCTAAAGAAGCAGGCATTGAGCTTGAATTTAGTGGTGAAGGAGTTGATGAGGTAGCAACAGTTAAGTCGATTGCAGGTAATAACGCGCCAGCTCTTAGCGTTGGTGATGTTATTGTTAAAGTTGATCCTCGATACTTTAGGCCTGCTGAAGTTGAAACGCTCCTTGGTGATCCATCAAAAGCAAAGGCAAAATTAGGTTGGGTACCTCAAATTACTGTAGAGCAAATGTGTTCAGAAATGGTCGCAAATGACTTAGATAAAGCTAAGCAGCACGCAATTTTGAAAGAGCACGGTTACACAAATTCAGTAGCAGTTGAATAGGTTTAAACTAGATGAAAATTTTATTAACCGGTGCTAATGGCATGGTTGGCAGAAATATTTTAGAAGTAGCTAAACAGTACGACTATGATTTTTTGTCACCAAGTAGCAGTGAACTAAATTTACTTGATTCTAACTCAGTCAACCAGTATGTAAGCATACACAAGCCCGACATGGTAATACACGCTGCAGGTATTGTTGGTGGTATTCAAGCTAATATGGCACAGCCTGTAAAGTTTTTGGTTGAAAACATGCAAATGGGGCTTAATATTCTCACTGCAGCTAATAATTCAAATGTTAATACCTTTCTAAACTTGAGTAGCTCTTGTATGTATCCTCGTGATGCTGCAAACCCTTTAAGTGAAGATTTGATTTTAAAAGGTGAGTTGGAGCCAACGAATGAAGGTTATGCGCTTGCAAAAGTGACTAGTACACGGCTTTGTGAGTATATTATAAAAGAAAATCCAAACCGCCAATATAAAACAATTATTCCATGTAATTTATATGGGTGTTTTGATAAGTTCGATCCGAATCATTCACATATGATTCCTGCGGTTATTCGAAAAATAGATGAAGGGAAGAAAAATAATCTTCCTGAAATAGATATTTGGGGAGATGGCGAAGCTCGTCGTGAATTTATGTATGCAGAAGATCTAGCCGATTTTATTTTTTATGCAATAAGAAACTTTGAAAAAATGCCTCAAAACTTGAACGTTGGTTTAGGTACTGATTATTCAATTAATGATTATTACCAAACTATAGCAAAGGTAGTTGGTTTTAAAGGAAAATTTAAGCATGACTTAGATAAGCCTGTTGGTATGAAGCAAAAATTAATAGACGATAAAAAGTTAAAAGAATTTGGCTGGCACTATAAAACTAAATTAGAAGCCGGTATTAAGAAAACGTATGAATTTTATTTAAGAGAGTATTGTAATGACTAATTACGCACTAGCAAGCAGCACATGGGATGAGAACGAGTATTCTGCAATTCAAAGAGTAATAGATTCTGACATGTTTACCATGGGTAAAGAAGTTGCTCAATACGAAAAAGATTTCGCTGAGTTTTTTGGTTCGAAATATGCGCTAATGGTCAGTTCAGGTTCGACAGCTAATTTATTAATGATCGCCGCATTATTTTTTACCAAAAATGAGTCTTTAAAGTTAAAACGTGGTGATGAAGTAATTGTACCTGCCGTCTCTTGGTCGACTACTTACTTCCCATTGCAACAATATGGCTTAAAAGTTAAGTTTGTAGATATAGATCGCAATACTTTAAATATGGATCTAGACAAATTAGAAGCTGCTATTACAGATAAAACACGAGCTATTTTGTCGGTAAATTTATTAGGCAACCCTAATGACTTTAATCGCATGAACGAAATTATTGCAGATCGTAACATTTTTGTTTTAGAAGATAACTGTGAGTCAATGGGCGCAACCTTAAACGGTAAGCAAGCAGGTACATTTGGTGTTATGGGGACGTTTAGCTCATTCTTTTCTCATCATATCGCCACAATGGAAGGTGGTTGCGTAGTTACGGATGATGAAGAACTTTATCATATCCTTCTTTGTATTCGAGCCCATGGTTGGACGCGTAACTTACCTAAATTTAATAAAGTCAGTGGCGAGAAAAGTGATGACCCATTCGAAGAGTCATTTAAGTTTATGTTACCAGGCTACAATGTACGTCCACTTGAGATGAGTGGTGCACTAGGAATAGAGCAGCTTAAAAAATTACCTCGTTTTATTGAAATGCGTCGTGAAAATGCAAAGTTATTCCAATCATTATTTGCTAATCATCCTTATATTGATATTCAGCAAGAAACGGGCTTAAGTAGTTGGTTTGGTTTTTCATTAATTTTAAAGGAAAATGCACCATATACCCGTGCCGATTTAGTTAAATTACTAACTGAAAATGGTATTGAATGCAGACCAATTGTAACTGGTAATTTCTTAAAAAATAAAGAAGTACTTGAGTACTTTGACTATGAAGTCGCTGGTTCATTAGAAGCTGCCGAATATTTAGATGAAAATGGTTTATTTGTGGGTAATCATCAAAATAGTATTACTAAAGAAATTAAATTGTTAGCAGATAGCCTTAGCTAAAAACCAATTGTAACTATATTAGAACCTTTATTTTATATGGATTGTTAGTGTGTTATTAATATTAAAAAGTATTGCGAGTAAGCTTTATCGTCAAATTAGGTTGATCTTCTCCCAGCGAGATAACCGAATATTTAGTTATAATGTAAGCTTAAAGTCTCTTAACGGTAGTAGTATTGAAGTTAAAGAGGATACTTTTATAGATTCAAACTCAACTATTGGTTCGTATAGTTACATTGGACGGCATTGCTCTATTAGTAAATCATCAATTGGAAGATATTGCTCAATTGCAAATAATGTTTCAATAGGGCAAGGTGAGCACGACTTAAAGGAAATAAGTACAAGTAGTATCTTCTATCATTCGCCATACGATTTACTCACAAGTAAAAGTTGCAAAATAGAGGATGATGTTTGGATAGGAGTTGATGTTATCATCTTACGCGGTGTTACAATTGGCACTGGTGCTGTTGTAGGGGCAAACTCTGTTGTTACTAAAGATGTGCCACCATTTGCGGTGGTTGTAGGATCGCCAGCAAAACTAATTAAATATAGATTTGATGAAGATAAAATAACTGCAATTTTAAAAAGTAAATGGTGGAATGAGAAACCTGAAATGGCGAAAATAATATTTACTGAGTTAAATAAAAAATGAAAGCATCCTTAGTAATAGATTACCATTTAAATAATAAAATATTCGATGTGAGTGATAGATCTGTAAACAGAGATGATTATGCTTATAGCATTTGGTTATTAAAACAGAAGTGCAAGAGCGTGAATATTGAGCTTTCAACATGCGATATTAATAAATTATCAGATTCAGATATGGCCTTTTATTTTGACTTACCCAAGCATGAGGAAAAAGTTGAAACGGAAATAGCCTATCTTTTTTTATTTGAAAGCGAAGTAATTAAATTAAATAATTGGGAAAAACTAAATCATAATCAATACAGTAAAGTTTTCACCTGGAATGATGAGCTAGTTGATAATAAAAAATATTTTAAGATCAATTTCACTCATAAGTTTCCTGAGAGTCGAGAGGCTCATAGAAGTAATCAAAAAAAAATTGCATCTAAAAAGTTGTGCACATTAATTGCGGGTAATAAAAAAGTTAATCACCCACTAGAATTATACTCAGAAAGAGAGAAAACAATTCGTTGGTTTGAACAAAACACCAATAATGAGTTTGACTTTTATGGAATAGGGTGGCAAAAACATACGTCAAGTAATCGATTATTGCGCGCACTTCTATCTAAAATGAGTTTCTTAAACACACTTTTTCCTCCTAGCTATCCCTCTTATAAAGGGCCAGTGGATAGTAAAAAGGCGACATTAAACAATTATAAGTTTGCAATTTGCTATGAAAATGCTCAACTAATTCCAGGCTACATAACGGAAAAAATATTTGATTGTTTTTTCGCCGGATGCATTCCAATTTATTGGGGAGCGCCCAACGTTACTGACCATATCCCTGCTAATTGTTTTATAGATAGACGAAAATTTAACTCTCATGAGGAACTCTACCATTACATCAGTAACATGTCCGAAGTGGAATACAGCGTTATTCTATCAAACATAGAGGATTATCTGTTTTCAGAACAATCGACCCCCTACAGAGCTGAAACATTTGCAAAGACGATAGTTAAACATGTCTTAGCTGATTTGAAGTAAACAGCATTTTATATACAATTTATTAGGTTAATAATGATAAAAGTTAAAGCAATTGGAGGCTTAGGCAACCAACTTTTTCAATATGCGGCAGCCAGATCTATTGCTGAAAAGCGTAAAGATAAAGTCTTGGTCGATGTGTCTGCTTTTCAGTCTTATGAAACACATCCATTTTGTTTAAATAAGTTTAATTGTAAAGCTACTTTCGATAATCGGTTAAATCTTAAAAAAAAGTTACTAAGCAATAGTAGAATTAATAAAATACTTTTTAGTTTTGGTTTTTTAAAAAATCACTATATTGAGAAAAGTTTAAAATTTGATGACTCTTTATCGCAAAATACAAATATTACTCAAATTACTGGTTTTTTTCAGTCAGAAAAATACTTTTTAAGTATCCGTGATTGTTTGTTAGACGAGTTAACTTTGGTTAACGAGCTCAATGAGTATGAGCTGTCTGTTAGTAATGCAATTAGAAATGCTAAAAATAGTGTATCAATCCATATAAGGCGAGGTGACTATGTTTCTGATGAGGGGGCTAACAAAACGCATGGCGTCTGTGATAGTGAGTATTTTAAAAAGGCGCTAAGGTATCTTTCGACAAAAGAAATATTAGATAAAAACACGGAACTTTTTATTTTTTCTGATGATATAAAGTGGTGTCGTAACAATCTAAGTTTTGACTACAAAATGAATTTTGTCGATGGCTCGAGTGAACGACCTGAAGTAGACATGATATTGATGTCAGAGTGTGAGCATCAAATCATTTCAAATAGTACTTTTAGTTGGTGGGGAGCTTGGCTTAATCAAAATGAAGATAAAGTTATTATTGCGCCCAAGGTTTGGTTTCAATCAGCCGAGCTGGATTCTACAGATATAATTCCTGATAATTGGGTTAAGTTGTAATTAGATGTTGAATATTTTAAGTAAAGTTAATAAAGATATTACAGCATTAGCTATAGGAAAGATGCTACAGGTAACCCTGGCTCTCCTTTCTGTCCGGTTATTGACAACGTTTTTATCAGAGACACAAATAGGAAGTTATTACCTTTTACTTACTCTATTAACTTTATTTAACTTCGCATTCTTGAACCCAGTTGGCCAGTACTATAATAGATATGTTCTTTACTGGAAAAATAATAGTAATTTATCAAATGCTAATGTAATGCTATTTCTTGCCCGCACATTGGGAATTGTTTTATCGTTGTTTGTAGCTGCATTTATTTTTTATATTTTTGACTATTCTGAATTATTTACAATAGGAAGCTTTCTTTTCTTTATTTTTTTTTCCTTGGCTGCAGGTAGCTATTTAGTCTTTTTGAATGTTATTAATCTATTAGGAAATCGCCTTTGTTTTATCAAATATTTATTAGCTTCCCTAATTCTAGGCATTGTTATCGCTATAGTGACTAATTTATTCATTAGCAAGACAGGTATGGCTTGGCTGTATGGAGTAGCTATCGCTCAAATTATCTTATTTGTGCCTATGTATAAAGTGATTGGCAACTACGATAAAGTAGACGTTAGCTATTTATTCCAAAAAATAAACTTAGCAACGTGTAAAAAGGTACTCATATTCTCTCTACCTGTGACTCTCACTCTTTTTTTACAATGGGGTCAAAATAGTTCGTATCGGATCATTGTTGAAGACAAGTATACTGTTGAGGTGCTCTCCTATATTGCAGTCGGTTTAGCTGTATCAACGTCTATTTTCACAGCGGTTGAAGGTTTGGCTACGCAGTATTTTATGCCAGATTACTTAAAAAATATTAATAATAGTACTAAAGATACTCGGGCTTTGGCTTGGAATTATTTAGCGAGCTATATGATACCTATATATTTTTTATTGATGATTTTTGTAATATGTACTTCCCCTTTTTTAATGACGCTGTTAGTTAATGAAAAATATCACAACGCTTATCCTTACGTAATGATAGGTGCTTCTATTGAGTTTTTTAGAGTAACCTCTAATTTGATTTATTTGGTTTCACAGTCAGAAATGAGAACTAAAACTACTATTTTTCCCTATCTATTAGGTTTTTTATTAATGATGGTTGGCTTATATAGCCTGAGTGAAAGTAGTCCTTTATGGTTTGTCCCTATTATTTTATCTTTTACATATTTTCTAATTTCTACGCTACTTTTCTTTAATATGAGAAAGCTATTAATAATTAAGATTCCTTTTAAAAGTTTAGGCATAGCTATTATTTTGTCATTACCATTTATTACTTTGCTATTTATTAATAGTAATATTGGGCTTGTTGCTAGTTTTATTGCTGTTGGTGCTTTTGGTTGTTTTTTCTTGTTTTCTAGCTTTCTTATAATAAAAAGAGCTAAAAATAATAACGTATATCTTGATAGAAACTGATCTTATATAACTACTTATTCAATTATTGGATTTATAAAAACTGTGAAAATAAGTGACAAAATGATTAGGCGCTTTTAATGTTATTCTATATTACTATGTTTTTAACTATAGTTATTCTTGGGCTATCAAAATTTAAGTATAAAAATTTATCAATGATTTTTATTCTATTTTTAGTATCTGCGCTGCGTTTTGACGTTGGTTTCGACTTTCTTTCATACTACACCTCGATTGTTGAATTTAAACCTGGCGATATGACGTATATAAGATTTGGCTTACTGCATGGGGCTTTAATAGAGTTTTCTAATAGAATAAATTTTACGCAGCTTTATTTTATAATCACCTCTGCGGTCATGTACTTTTTTATTCATTTAGCATTAAAAAACCATAGTAAAAACTATTTTTATTCAGTACTCATTTTTATCTCAATACCTTTTTTTTTCCTTATGTCGGTTAATTTTATAAAACAATTTACGGCGATGGCGGTAGTTTTATATAGCACCAAATATATTTTAAACCGTAATTTCATTAAATTTTCTTTCGCTATTATATTTGCTGCTATGCTCCATAGTACTGCGTTGGCTTGTATTTTCTTGTACTTTCTCTATCCTAGAAGAATATCTAGCTGGGTACTAATTTCTTTATTCGTAGGTTCTTTCTTCTCTTTTTCTTTAGCACAAAAAGCCGTCGATGCTGTTCTACCATTTTATTCTCATTATTTGCTCGTCAAAGTGGATGGGGGTAAAGTATTCCAGGTTTTGTTGGTTATCCTTTTTTCTTTATTTATTATTATTAGGCGATTACTTCCGAGCGCAGAAGCTAACTTTTATTTTTATGTTTTTACTTTGGGCGCTTGTATTTATAATACGTTTCAGCCTATAGGTTTTTCAGCAACAAGGGTAAGCTATTATTTATTAGTTTATCTGATCTTTTTGGTTCCTTTACTAAGTGTCAGGATACGCAAAAATCAATTTTTACTTGTCATTTTGACTATAACTTTTCCCCTTTTTGTAATTTCACTTTATATGAATTCAAAGGTAGGAACACGAAGTCCAAGTATACCTTATCAAGTGTTTTTTAATAAAGATATTCATGATATCCGTCCTTATGGATGGGTCAAAAAAGATGAATAACAGAGGATTTAATGTCTATTTCAATAATATTACCTGTATATAATGCTGAAAAATTCTTAGATAAAGCAATTAAAAGTATTTTGATACAAACACATAAACAATTTGAACTTATATGCATTGATGACGGTTCAACAGATCAGAGTTTAAATATTCTAAAAAAATATGCGACGTTAGATGATAGAGTTATAGTTATAAGTCGTGAAAATAAGGGGCTTATTTATACTCTTAATCAAGCTATTGATATGTCAAAATACAACTATATTGCAAGAATGGATGCTGATGATGTTTGTTTATCGACACGTTTAGAAGCGCAGCTCAAACTGATGCGAAAAGAAAGGCTAGCAATAGTTGGTTCTTCTTATACTTACATTGATATTGCTGGAAACATTATTGGGTCGCGATCTTTACCTTCAAGTAATAGCGTTATTTCATGGTTGATGGATCTTGGTTCTCCGTTGTGCCACCCCTCTGTTATGTTTGATAAAACGCTTTTAGGCAAAGAATTGTACTATAATGCAGATTTCAAGCATTGTGAAGATTATGAACTATGGTTTAGGTGTCGCTCCATAGGAGTAAAATTTGGGAATTTAAAAGAAAAACTTTTTAATTATAGAGTATTGGATACAAGTGTATCGCGACAAAATCGTCAAGAGCAAAAACAGACCTCGATTAATCTTGTAACACGTTATTGTTCTTATGCACATAATAAAACTGAAGCTGAATATCTTTTATTTGACCGAAATACAAAAAGAAATACAAAGTTAAACTTAAAATTCTTTTTTAGAATTTTTAAGAAACTTAGTTTTGCAAAAGCTATTTTTGTTTTCTTGTATCTTACAAAATAAAAAGGAATTTACATTGCTTAGTGTTCTTATCTCATGCTTGTTTAATCGTCTTGAAAACATAGAAAAAGTTATTAAATCCAAGGTTGTGTATGTTGAATATGTAGTTATAGTGCAAGGCACTAATCAAGATACTTTATCTACTTTTAAAGAATGTAATTTGTGGACAAACCGCGATGATTTGAAAATCATTTGCGATCCTAACATTGGAGTAACTTACAGCCGTAATCTAGCAATTGAACATGCTAATGGTGATTTAGCTTTATTTACAGATGACGATGTAACCTTGTGCGATGACTTTATCGAATTGGTGAATGAAAGTTTTCTTTATAATAAGAATTGTGACTTTTTAACTTTTAATGTTGAAGATGAAAACGGGGATTTTTTAAAGCCTCCTTTATCTAAAAAAGAGCATAATCTTAGAACGATTCTTGGAGTTGGTACCATCCAAATAGCTGTACGATTAAATGCTTTAACGCGAACTTATAAATTTCCTTTAAATCTAGGGGCTGGCGCAAAATATCCCTGTTGTGATGAACCCGTATATTTATCTATATTTTTAAACCAAGGGCACAAAGGAATGCATATACATAAAACCATCTGTCAACACCCTAAAGAGTCATCTGGGAGCTCACTTGATAGTTACGTTAAGGTAATATCTAGATTAATTGCTTTTAAATATATCTTTGGAAAAGGGCTAGGTTACATTTTTTTTATAGTTTTCATTATGAAAAATATAAATAAAGTGTTTACTAAATAACTTACCTAATCGATGACTCATTTTAGTTATTCAGTTAAGAGTTACTAATTAATTGTATACTAACCAGAATATTAACTACCTAAAGGACTACCCTTGAAAGCTGTAATTCCTGTTGCCGGTTTAGGCACCCGTATGTTGCCTATGACTAAGGCAATCCCAAAAGAAATGCTCCCCTTGGTTGATAAACCGCTTATTCAATACATAGTAAATGAATGTGTGGCGGCGGGTATTAAAGAAATTGTGCTCGTGACACATAGCTCTAAAAATGCCATTGAAAACCATTTTGATACCAGTTTTGAGTTAGAAGCCACGTTAGAAAAACGCGTAAAACGTACTTTGCTAGATGAGGTGCGCTCTATTTGCCCAGCAGATGTTACTATTATGCACGTTCGCCAAGGTGAAGCTAAAGGCTTAGGGCACGCTATTTTATGTGCCAAGCCAATAGTTGGTGATAGTGACTTTGTTGTGGTTTTACCCGATGTAATTTTAGATGCTTATACGGCAGATCAAAAAACTGAAAACTTAGCGGCGATGATCGCACGCTTTAAGCAAACCCATGCCAGCCAAATTATGTTAGAGCCTGTTGCTATTGAAGATGTAAGTAAGTACGGCATTGCTGATATTAATGGTGCAGAGCTTGCTGCTGGTGAAAGTGCAGCAATTAAAAAAATGGTTGAAAAACCAGCCGCAGATGTTGCTCCCTCAAACTTAGCCGTTGTTGGTCGTTATGTTTTAAGTAAAAATATTTGGCCATTACTCGCTAAAACTCATGTAGGCGCAGGCGGTGAAATACAGCTAACAGATGCTATTGATGCATTATTGGCTATTGATACGGTAGAAGCGTTTCATATGAGTGGTCGCTCACACGACTGTGGCGATAAACTCGGTTATTTAAAAGCGATTGTAGAATACAGCATGCGCGATAAAAGCTTAGGCGATGAGTTTACTGAATATATGAAAGAGTTGGTTAAAGGATAACGGGCGATGGGCATCGGGTAACGAGCTACGAGCGACGGGGTATGGGCATCGAGCCTAGAACCTCGAATTAACCAGTTGGGCTAATGGTTTTATTTTCTCATTTACTCCTCATTCACTTCTCTTTGTGAATAAGATCTTAAAATATTTATGCACAAAGAGTTTAAGAGACGCAGCGCTTTTAGAGGAAGTTACGGACTGCGAGCTTCGGGTTACGGGCGACGAGCTTCGGGCCTAGAACCTAAATCCTAATACCGACGCGGGGTGAACCCGCTGCTACAGGTATAAAAAAACCTTGCGATATTAGCCGCAAGGTTTTTAAATATCTGGAACCTTTAACCTTTAACCTTTAACCTTTAACCTTTAACCTTTAACCTTTAACCTTTAACCTCGCAGCTCGAACCTAGCACCCTTTTAAGCCCGACCTCGCAGCGCAGAAATACAGCTTGCCAGCATGACAAATCCTAATGACATTTTAAACGCCAATGAAATGGTGCTCATTAGTGCGTAGCTATTTTGCGCTGAGAAGGTGCTGTCGCCAAGGTAATAGTGCACAATTAAGTTGATTAAGCTCATGCCAAATAAATTACCAATAGTGCGTGATAAGTTCATTGAGGAAGACGCCACACCTAGCTCACTTTTATCCACTGCACCCATAATGGCATTGTTGTTAGGGGTCGAAAATAAGCCAAACCCAATCCCTAATAATAACAGTGAGCCACTAATGTAAGTGGTGCTTGAACTAACCGATAGCTGGGATAACAGAAAGAATCCAACCAGAACAATTACACAGCCTAGCGTGGCAAGTAAGCGTGGTTGTATTTTATCGGCAAGCTTGCCTGCTAGGGGCGCCATAATAGCCATTGAAACCGCTTGTAGTAATACTATTTGTCCTGCATGTGCGGGGCTTAATCCTTTTATATATTGCAGGTACAAACTTAACAAAAAGGCCAGTGAAAAGTTACTAGCATACATGAGAAACGAAGTAGACAACGATAGGCTGAATACACGACTTTCTAAAAACATTTGTACTCTAATTAAGGGGCGCCGACTGCGACTTTGGTGAACAATAAATAGCATTAAACAAATGATTGAAAGTGCGGTTAATAGCCAGCCAGCTATATTCGGTAAATCACTTAACCCTAATACCAAGCACAGTGCAAAGAGCGAGAAAATAACCATACCCCACCAGTCAAACGGCGATTTTTTATCGTTTTTCCATTCGCCATGTAAAAATAGTTTAATGGCAATAAGTAGCATAAGTACCAAGGGGATTTGCGAGTAAAACACGGCGCGCCATCCCCATATTTCAGTGAGCCAGCCACCAACCGCAGGCGCTGCACTGAGTCCTATGTATACACACGCCGCAGAGATGCCCAGTGCCATTCCGCGTTTATTATCAGGCGTAACAGAGGTAATAATGGCAACGCCTATACCAAAAATCATGGCGCCTGCTGCCCCTTGTATAAAGCGCCAAAAAAGCACCCACTCAATAGAGTTTGCTAACGCACACATTAGCGAGGCCAGCGCATTTAAACCTAAACCAAATGCATACACGCGTTTGCGACCATAGTTGTCTGCTATTTTACCGCACGGCAGCATAAAAATGACGCTACTGAGTAAATACAAGGTGGGCATCCACGCAATCATTTTTGCGCTTGCGTGTAAATCTTCAGCAAGGTCAGGAATAGCGATATTAACGCCTGCCATGCCAAGCGGTCCAATAATAGAGCCGCTACAAACGATAATAAGTGCAATCGTAGTGGGGGGGAGATTAAACAAGAGGTATCCTTTTATTTACTGGCCTTAAAATGATACGTGAATATACTTGCTTGTACAGGATTTAAAGGGCCGCGGGTTGCGGGCGACGAGCGGTGGGCAACGGGCTATGGGCTGCGAGCTACGAGTTACGAGTTACGAGCCTAGAGCTAAACACCGAACCTCAAACCTAAAGCCTAAATCCTGCGCGAGGTAAACTCCCGCCTACGGGCAAGTTAATATGGGTGTGTGAATGTAGGCGTGGCTTTATACCGCGTATTTTACGTTTTGGATTAAAGGTTAAAGGTTGAGATTAAGCCAAGCACGGTGTTTGGATTGAACGTAGGCGGGGCTTTATGCCGCGCACTGGTAGCTTTATGTCGCGTCAAAGGTAAAAAATTATTCACCACAGAGGTCACAGAGGTCACAGAGGAAGTGATTAAAAGTAAAAACAGTTAGCTGTCAGCGTTCAAAAAGGTATTACTCTGTGTAGCGCGAAGCGCCTCGGTGCTCTCTGTGGTTCAAAAATAAATATTTTAGGTTAAAGGCGAATGGTTAAAGTAAAAGAGCAGGTTTTAGAAATCAGATAGCAGACAGCAGATAGTAGAAATCAGACATCAAGCAGAGTCGAACCTATTTTTTAAGCTAGTTAGCATAGCTGCTAACTCTTTTGTTTCTAAAACCCATACTTGGCTTATACCTTTTGGTAAATAGCCAATTTCATCCCCAATATAGATTTGGGTGCGCGCTTCACCTAGTGAGGCGCGTGCAATATCAATAAAGCGGCTTTTTTCTTTAAAGCTTTCTCTGCAAACCCCCTCAGCTATATTGCTGGGAACCGATAGCGCAGACCGAGTTAACTGATCTCTAAACCCATAATCTTTTAAATTAGCGGTAGATTTATAAATTTCACAACTTAGTTTTACAGATCTTTTCCATACATCTAAATGCTCAAAGTTCATTACGATCTCCTAGGTTAAAATAAGACTTCTGATATCTGACTTCTTATTTTACTGTTATTTATCCCTTGCCAATTTCTACCGTCACCTCATCTCCCAATATTTCTCTGTATTTTGCTGCGAGTGTATTTTTAGCGTCATCATCGCCGTGAACTATTTTTATATGGTGGGGCTTTTTGCGCATACCGGTTACAAATTTAATGAGACCTGCCTGATCTGCATGAGCACTATAACCGCTTATAGTGTGTATTTTGGCGTTAATATTCACCCTAGTATTATTTATCAACACGTAGCCATTTTTTGGTCCGTAGGTTTGTATGTCGCGACCTAATGTACCGCGCCCTTGGTAACCTACAAAGAGTACGTCGGTGGTTTTGTCGGTTAAAAAGCGCTCTAGGTAGTTAACTATTCGTCCGCCAGTGCACATACCGCTTGCAGCTAGAATAATTGCAGGTGTTTGGCGGCTGGCTAAGTAATTTATTAACGCTAAGTGCTCGCTATGGGTGTTTATAGTAGTGAGGTTTTCAAAGTCGAGTGGGTGACGACCTTTGGCTACTTTTTGTTTGGCTTCTTCATCCCATAAATATTTAAATTTTCGGTACTGCTGAGTAAAGTTAGCTGCCATGGGGGAGTCGAGTATTACTTGTATTGTGCGCCAAGGTGAGTTTTTAGCAGAAGCATGAATTAGCTGTTCAAGTTCGTATAACAGCTCTTGCGTGCGGCCAATACTAAAGGCAGGCACAAGTACTACGCCGTTATCGGCAACGGCGCGTTCAATCACGTTTTTTAAGGTTTGCGTACGTTGTTTACGACCTTGGTGATTTTTATCACCATAAGTTGACTCTATGACTAAGGTATCGGCTTTATAGGGCGCTTTAGGTGAGGGTAGTAAAGGCGTGTAGGGCGCACCTAAATCACCAGAAAAAACCACTCTATGATTATTGCTCGCTTTATAAGGAGGCGTGCTTATGTCTATTTCTACATAAGCGGAGCCTAAAATATGCCCTGCTCGTTGTAGTCGGGCTTTAGCTGTGTGTTCACCTTTGCAAGGAAGCTCAAACCAGGCTTTAAAGTCTACTGCTACAACTTGTTGTTTAAGCAGCCTTAAGCAGGTATCTATTATTTTTTGGTCTCGCGTAACGCCCACTTTTAATGCATCTTCAATGACTAACGGCAATAAGCTTGCTGATGCAACAGAGGTAAATATAGGGCTTTTAAAGCCAGCCATTAACAAATACGGAATTCGGCCAACATGATCAATATGGCAATGGGTAACTATTAATGCGCGAACAGTGTCTATATTAAATTCAATGCTTAGATCATCTACAGAGTCTTCACCCTGGAATAGTCCGCAATCAATTAGAAAAGAGCTTTGGTCGTTTATTATCAGCTGGTGGCATGAGCCTGTTACGCCATTGACTGCTCCATGGTGAAGTATGTGCATTTTATGTCCTTATGTTTGGCTGCGGGCCACGAGCCACGGGTTACGGCTCGAAGCTCGAGCCTAGCACTTAGAGCCTAACGCCTTTATTTTATAAGTAAATATAGCAGGTATTTTAATGTTGGTGGGACTTCATACCGTAACGGGCGGGCAGCGTGCCACGAGCGACGAGCCTAGCAACTAACATCTTGAGCCTAATACTGACGCGGGGTAAACTCCCGCCTACAGGTATAAAAAAACCTTGCGATATTAACCGCAAGGTTTTTAAATTTCTCGAACCTCGAACCTCGAACCTCGAACCTCGAACCTCGAACCTAGCTCTTAAAAGCGTCTTGTAGTGGTGGTACTACTTGCTTTTTACGGCTCAATACGCCATCTAGCCATACTTTACCGTCTTCTGGCTTTTCACCATAGGCTTGCTCAACAAGGCTGGCATCGTCTGATGCAATCAGCATTTGTGAGCCTTCTTTCATAATGTCGGTTAGTAGTAAAAATACTGAATGACGACCGCCTTCTTCTTTAAGCTTGGCAATGTCAGCTTCAAGGTCAGCTTTAATCTCGTCAAATACTGCAAGGTCAATAACTTCTAACTGACCAATGCCAACAAGGTTACCGTTCATGTTAAAGTCTTTAAAGTCACGCATTACTAAATCACGTACAGGCGTATCTTCAACGGCTGATTTAACGCGGAACATGTCCATGCCTAGTTCTTTAAAGTCTTCAATGCCTGCAATTTCAGCAAGGGCTTCAACACATTTAATGTCGGCAGTGGTACAGGTTGGTGATTTAAAAATAACCGTGTCGCTTAATATGGCGCAAAGCATAATGCCAGCAATATCTTTAGGGATCTCTACGTTATAAAAATCGTACATCATCTTAATAATGGTGTTAGAACAACCAACAGGGCGGATCCAGCACTCAAGTGGTGTTGATGAGGTTAGGTCACCTAACTTATGGTGATCTACCACGCCAACAACGCGAGCTTGGTCGATATCATCAGGTGCTTGGGTTTTTTCTGTGTGGTCTACAATGTAAACGTCTTCGCCAGCGTAGCTAAGTTTAAGCTCAGGTGCTTCGAAGCCAAATTTATCTAAAATAAACTGTGTTTCTGGTGATACTTCACCAAGGCGGGTTGGAATTGCCGGCTCATCAATTTGGTTTTTTAAATAAGCCAGTGCAATTGCACCACATATTGAATCTGAATCTGGGATTTTATGGCCCACTACATACATTGACATGACTAAACTCCTTAAAATTTGCCGATATTCTAGCAAAGTCTTTGGGTTTTAACATATAGACAGTGTAATTAAGTTTTGGTTACACTTTAAATCGATATTATTAATTGGAAGACCCACATGCAACTCGGCCGAAAAGGTTGGAACAATGTTATTATTTTTTCGATGTTGATTATGATCTTCTTTTTAAATGGACTGCATAAAAACATAGGGAATGATGAAACACAGGCACAATTGCAGCCACTACTTCCTTCGCAAAGTTTTGTATTAACGCTTAAATTTATCGACCAAAAAATTGAGCGTATTGGCACTAGTTGGCGTACTACTGCTTTGCAAAAAAGTGTACCGCTTAGTTGGCAAGGCTCAGAGCAGCAACTTAGTGAGCTAGTTTATTTATGGCAAAATACCGCGCTGATGACCACCACTACACCTGATGCGCTTGATATGAATAAGCCACTATCGGTAGCCACGCTTGAACTCGCCGGTGAGTCCTTACCTTGGGTGTACTTATTATATGAAGCAAATGGTCAGTATTATCTATTCGATAAAACCAGTCAGCGATTATTGTTGCTAGATTTAACTACTGCAAAACAATTATTTCCAAGTTTTACCTTTTCATAAGTGAGTTTTATAAATGCCTGAATTACCAGAAGTAGAAGTTAGCCGTATGGGTATTACCCCCCATGTGCTAAACCAAGTTGTGACTAAGGTAAATATTCATAATGCCAGTATGCGCTGGCCTGTGCCAGATGAGGTGTATCAACTTGAGGGGGTAGTGGTTAGCAGTATTGAACGACGTGCAAAATACTTATTGTTAGAATGCGAGCTAGGCTCGGCTATATTGCATTTAGGTATGTCGGGTAACTTGCGGGTTGTGAACGCCAATGAGCCACTTAAAAAGCATGACCATGTTGAGTTTATTTTAGCGAATAATAAGGCGCTGCGTTTAAACGATCCACGTCGCTTTGGTTGCTGTTTATGGCAAGCCCCCAATGAAGAGCATAAGTTACTTGCTAAATTAGGCCCCGAGCCACTCACCGATGACTTTTTTGCTAAACGTGTTTATGAGCAATCTCGTAATAAAAAAGTGCCTGTTAAACAGTTTATTACGAATAACGCCGTGGTGGTGGGGGTTGGTAATATTTACGCTAACGAATCATTATTTAAAGCGGGTATCGATCCGCGAAAAGAAGCAGGTAAGGTAAGCCTTAAACGCTACCAAGCGTTAATCCCAATTATAAAAGACACCCTAGCCGCAGCAATTACTCAAGGCGGCACAACGCTGAAAGACTTTGCCCAAAGTGACGGTAAGCCAGGCTACTTTGCGCAGCAGCTATTAGTGTATGGCCGAAAAGGCCAGCCTTGTGTAAATTGCGAGAGCGAACTAACTGAAATTCGTCTAGGGCAACGCAGTACCGTTTTTTGTGAGGTGTGTCAGAAGTAGAGAATAGCTGTCAGCTGTAAGTTTTCAGCTGTCAGTAAGAATGGTTACTCACTTGTTTTTATTTTTGCTATCAAACTTGTTAGCATTTTTGACAGCTGGACTGTTTCATTTAGCCAAGACTTACCTATGTCGGTATCAATATAGTTAATATCGATGCCAATATATATTTGGGTTCTTGCCTCAGCAAGCGAAGAGCGAGCGATATCTAAAAAGCGTGTTTTTTCTTTATCACTCTCTCTTGTCATGCCCTCAGCTATATTACTAGGAACAGATAAACCAGAGCGTGTTAATTGATCTCTAAAGCTAAAGTCTTTAATTAGTTGTGTATTTCTGTAAATATCAGCGCTAAGGCGAGCTGAGCGCTTCCATACATCTAAGTTTTCAAAGTTCATAATACAAAATCCTTATGCTCAGTTTTTATCCTAGTTGATATTTTATTAACTACAAATATCTATTTTCAGCAAGGAAGTATTTTCTGTTGACTCTAAAGTTATAATTAGCTTTTCTGACCGCTGACCGCTGACCGCTGACCGCTGACCGCTGACCGCTGACCGCTGACCGCTGACCGCTGACCGCTGACCGCTGACCGCTGACCGCTGACCGCTGACCGCTGACCGCTGACCGCTGACCGCTGACCGCTGACCGCTGACCGCTGACCGCTGACCGCTGACCGCTGACCGCTGACCGCTGACCGCTGACCGCTGACCGCTGACCGCTGACCGCTGACCGCTGACCGCTGACCGCTGACCGCTGACCGCTGACCGCTGACCGCTGACCGCTGACCGCTGACCGCTGACCGCTGACCGCTGACCGCTGACCGCTGACCGCTGACCGCTGACCGCTGACCGCTGACCGCTGACCGCTGACCGCTGACCGCTGACCGCTGACCGCTGACCGCTGACCGCTGACCGCTGACCGCTGACCGCTGACCGCTGACCGCTGACCGCTGACCGCTGACCGCTGACCGCTGACCGCTGACCGCTGACCGCTGACCGCTGACCGCTGACCGCTGACCGCTGACCGCTGACCGCTGAGTAATAACTTTTCTTGAGGAAAAAACAACCGGCCGGTAGCAATGTGATTTAAGTGCTGGTATACTCCCGCGTCTGCCACGTTGCGTTCTATGTCCTCATATAGTTTAGCCACTTGTGAGCGGCGCAAAAGTCTAAAACTCGAAGGGGTTGTAGCAAACTTAGAGCGGTAGTTAAACATAACTACCTGTGGTTTTAATTGAAAAACATTGGATTTTTATAAATGAAAACGTTTGTTGCTAAACCAGAAACAGTAAAACGTGACTGGTACGTAGTTGACGCTGAAGGTAAAACTTTAGGTCGCATCGCTACTGAAATCGCTCATCGCCTACGCGGTAAGCATAAAGCTGAGTACACACCGCACGTAGATACTGGTGATTACATCATCGTTATTAACGCTGAGAAAGTTACTGTTACTGGTAATAAATTCAAAGACAAAGTGTACTATGCTCACTCTGGTTTCCCAGGTGGTCTTAAGTCTACTACTTTTGATAAACTTCAAGCTGCAAAGCCTGAAATGATCATCGAAAAAGCTGTTAAAGGCATGTTGCCACGTGGTCCTTTAGGCCGCGCTATGTACCGTAAACTTAAAGTTTACGCGGGTACTGAGCACAATCATGCTGCACAACAGCCTCAGGTTCTAGACATTTAAGGAGCACTATCATGGCAAATCAATACTACGGTACAGGTCGTCGTAAAAGTTCAAGTGCTCGCGTATTCTTACGCCCAGGCACTGGTAACATCGTAATCAACAAGCGCTCTTTAGAAGAGTACTTTGGTCGCGAAACAGCACGCATGGTTGTTCGTCAAGCTCTTGAGCTTGTTGACATGACTGAAAAGTTTGACTTACACATCACCGTTGCTGGTGGTGGTACTACTGGTCAAGCTGGTGCTATCCGTCACGGTATCACTCGTGCACTTATGGAGTTTGACGAGTCATTACGTCCACAACTTCGTAAAGCAGGTTTCGTTACTCGTGATGCACGTAAAGTTGAACGTAAGAAAGTGGGTCTTAAGAAAGCGCGTAAGCGTCCACAGTTCTCAAAACGTTAATTTTTACGTTATCAAGAATTCAAAAACCCAGCTTATGCTGGGTTTTTTGTTTTGTAGCTATAAGATTTTGGTTCAAGGTTCAAGGTTCAAGGTTCAAGGTTCAAGGTTCAAGGTTCAAGACTCAAGGTTCAAGGTTCAAGGTTCAAGGTTCAAGGTTCAAGGTTCAAGGTTCAAGGTTCAAGGTTCAAGGTTCAAGGTTCAAGGTTCAAGGTTCAAGGTTCAAGGTTCAAGGTTCAAGGTTCAAGGTTCAAAGCTCAAGGTTCAAAGCTCAAGGTTCAAGGTTCAAGGTTCAAGGTTCAAGGTTCAAGGTTCAAGGTTCAAGGTTCAAGGTTCAAGGTTCAAGGTTCAAGGTTCAAGGTTCAAGGTTCAAGGTTCAAGGTTCAAGGTTCAAGGTTCAAGGTTCAAGGTTCAAGGTTCAAGGTTCAAGGTTCAAGGTTCAAGGTTCAAGGTTCAAGGTTCAAGGTTCAAGGTTCAAGGTTCAAGGTTCAAGGTTCAAGGTTCAAGGTTCAAGGTTCAAGGTTCAAGGTTCAAGGTTCAAGGTTCAAGGTTCAAGGTTCAAGGTTCAAGGTTCAAGGTTCAAGGTTCAAGGTTCAAGGTTCAAGGTTCAAGGTTCAAAGCTCAAGGAGCAAGGTTCAAGGTTCAAGGAGCAAGGTTCAAGGTTCAAGGTTCAAGGTTCAAGGTTCAAGACTCAAGGTTCAAGACTCAAGGTTCAAGCTATAAGTTTGATCTAAGCTTTGTGTCTTTCTTATTTTACAGTTATAAGTTAAGCATGTTTTAGCTGACTGGTTATGTTATGAGGTTTGAAGATTTAAGGGTATGGCAACGTTCAGCCGATTTAGCTTGCGAGATTTATTTACATTTTAAGCAGAGTAAAGAGTTTGGTTTAAAAGATCAAATAACACGATCTGCGCTTTCAATTTCTTCAAATATAGCAGAGGGTTATGAACGGGTAACACCTAAAGATTATACTCGATTTTTATCATATTCTAAGGGGAGTTGTGGAGAATTACGCTCTCAAATTTACATTGCATTAAAAATAGGAGAGGTTGATACGACAAAGGCCACTGAATGGATTGAGGAAACTCGTGAACTTTCCCGTATGATTTCAGCATTGATGAAATCAATCGATGCTTGGGAATAAGAGGTTCAAAATTTAATATTCATTCAAAAATATATGAGTATGTTTCGCCTTTCGCCTTTCACCTTTCACCTTTCATCTTTCATCTTTCATCTTTCATCTTCAATTTTCCCTTTAAGACTAATGTCGACATTAGCTTGATCAAAATAGGCCAAGTATGCGTATTTATTGAACGAAAGCTTAAAAATGACCGACTAACGCAAAAAAAGTTAAATAATTATCGCAATTAGTTTAAATCCATCAGTTAATTGGTGAATTTTTTTGCTACAATTGGCGGGCAAATAAAGTGAATGAGTTTAATGTCGCCAAATTCAGTGGTTACTTTACTTAGTTGGTGAGATTGTACTTGTTTACAAATTGTTTTTACGGAAGCGATACTATAGTCATTTGGTTTCATACTCGAGCTAACTTAATCAACTATTTGAGCAAGTCAGGATTATTCGAGCAGGAGGCTGTGAATAACCTTGTTTTAAACAAGGGTTTTAATTATGATCGTTTCTCTTTTAAAATTCGAAAAATTAACCTGCTGTAACTGATGTTCTCAATATAGCAAGTGTTGAGAATCATAGTGGAGATAAGTGGATGAGCAATGCGCCTGTAGACAATGGCCGACGTCGCTTTTTAACCATAGCTACCTCTGTTGTTGGTGGTGTTGGTGCGGCTGGGGCTGCTGTTCCTTTTATTGCGTCTTGGAATCCAAGTGAGCGAGCTAAATCTGCGGGTGCGCCTGTAGAAGTAGATATCAGCAAACTTGAGCCAGGACAATTAATACGTGTCGAGTGGCGTGGTAAACCTGTATGGGTTGTATCACGGACCCCAAAAATGCTTGAGCAGATGAAAGAACATGAAGGTCAACTTCGTGATCCGCAATCGCAAGAGCCACAACAATTAGAATCATCAACCAATGATTTCCGTTCATTACGCCCAGAGATTTTTGTCGCTGTAGGTATTTGTACGCATTTGGGTTGTTCACCTAGCTTTTTACAAGGTGGCTTTGGTGAGAAAGTGGAAGGGACTGATGACGGTTTTTACTGTCCATGTCACGGTTCTAAGTTTGATATGGCCGGCCGTGTATTTCAATCGGTACCTGCACCATTAAATTTAGAAGTTCCACCATATACTTTTCTTGATGAGACCACTATTTTAGTGGGCGAAGAACAAGGGGTGGCCTAATGTTTGGAAAAATTGTTGAGTGGATAGACGACCGTATCCCAATGACACGTGTTTGGAACATGCACATTGCACAGTATCCAGCACCAAAAAACTTTAACTTCTGGTACTTCTTTGGCTCACTCGCTATGTTAGTACTAGTTAACCAAATCCTTACCGGTATTTGGTTAACGATGAACTATGTACCATCTGCTGAAGGTGCGTTTGCATCAGTAGAATACATCATGCGTGATGTAGAGTACGGTTGGTTATTACGTTATTTGCATTCAACGGGTGCATCTGCGTTCTTCATCGTTGTTTACATGCATATGTTCCGTGGCATGATCTACGGTTCTTACCAAAAACCACGTGAATTACTGTGGTTATTCGGTATGTTTATTTTCCTAGCCCTAATGGCTGAAGCATTCATGGGTTACTTATTACCATGGGGCCAAATGTCGTTCTGGGGTGCACAGGTAATCATTTCATTATTCGGGGCTATCCCGGTTATTGGTGATGATTTAACACTGTGGATCCGTGGTGACTACGTTATTTCGGGTGCAACGCTTAACCGCTTCTTTGCATTACATGTAATTGCACTGCCATTGGTTATTGTTATCTTAGTATTTTTACACATTGTTGCACTACACGAAGTGGGTTCAAACAACCCAGACGGTATTGATAACAAACGTAAAAAAGGAACTGTGGCTGAAGAAGATAAGCCTAAATTTAAGTTCCATGAATACTACACTGATAAAAAAGACATCATTGATGCGATTCCGTTCCACCCTTATTACACAGTAAAAGATATTGTGGGTGTGGTTGGCTTCTTAATCTTGTTCTGTTGGGTGGTGTTCTTTATGCCTGCTATGGGTGGTTTCTTCTTAGAAGCGCCAAACTTTGAACCGGCAAACCCACTCAAAACACCAGCGCATATTTTCCCTGTTTGGTACTTTACGCCGTTTTATGCAATCTTACGTGCGATTCCAGACAAGCTAATGGGTGTTGCAGCAATGGGTGCATCTATTGTCGTGCTAGCATTATTGCCTTGGATTGACCGTGGTTCGGTTCGTTCAGTTCGTTACCGTTGTGGTTTCCACAAATGGAACATTGCAGGCTTTGTAGTTACTTTCGTTCTTTTAGGTTGGGTTGGTGCTACACCTCAAACTGACTTTAAAACGCTTGTTTCGCAAATCTGTACTGTGACTTACTTTATGTTCTTCGTACTGTTATTTGTTTACAGTAAGAATGAAAAAACTAAGCCATTGCCTGAGAGGTTAACGAAATGATGAAAAAGCTACTTATTGGTTTATTCGCTTTATCAGTAAACGTATTACCAGCAATGGCGGCAGGCCCGTCAGTTCCTCTAATGGAAGCGGGTAACGATATATCTGATCAACCTTCTTTGCAACGTGGCGCAAAGTTGTTCATGAACTACTGTCTTGGTTGTCACCAAATGCAGTATCAACGTTATGAACGTACTTTCCGCGATATTGGTATTCCAACAGAGATTGGTCAAGAGCAACTTATTTTTGATGGTTCAAAAGTAGGTAGTCATATCAATAATGCAATGAAGAAAGAAGATGCTGCAAAATGGTTTGGTGCGGCTCCGCCGGATCTAACAAATGTTGCGCGTGTGCGTGGCAGTGATTGGATTTATACCTATTTAAAATCGTTTTACAAAGATGAATCTCGTCCGTTTGGCGTAAATAATACGTTATTCCCATCGGTGGGTATGCCACATGTTCTTCAAGAGTTGCAAGGTGTTCCTACTGCAATTACTGAAGAAGTAACAGTAAATGGTAAAACAACCACTCATATTACTGGTACAGAAACAGATGGTACGGGCGAATTAAGTGTAGATGAATATGACCAAGCAGTTCGTGATTTAACGAATTTCCTAGAGTATGTAGGTGAACCTACACGTCTCGAATCGGAAGCGCTAGGTATTAAGGTACTTGGATTCTTAGTGATTCTATTTATCTTGGCATTTATGCTGAAGAAAGAATACTGGAGAGATGTTCATTAAGTTTGAACATATTTAAAGGTAATTTTGCAATAGGGGCTTAAGCCCCTATTGCTGTTTTAGTTATTTAATGGAGGTAGGCATGGCCGTAGCTGCCAATAAGCGCCCTGTAATGACCCTTTTTTCTGGTGCTAACTGTATGTATAGCCACCAAGTACGCATTGTACTTGCTGAAAAAGGTGTAAGTGTAGATATTCATATGGCTGAAAAGGATAATCTGCCAGAAGCACTTCACGAAATTAACCCTTACGGCACAGTGCCAACACTGATTGACCGTGAGCTTGGTTTATATCAGGCAAACATCATCATGGAATACCTTGATGAACGTTTTCCTCATCCTCCACTAATGCCTGTATACCCGGTCATGCGTGGTCGTAGTCGTTTAATGATGCACCGTATTGATACTGATTGGTACAGCCTAGCTGAAAAAATCATTAACAACACGTCTGAAGCAGCGCAAGCGCGTAAAGAGCTGACAGAAGCATTACTTGCAATAGCACCCATCTTTAGTGAAGCGCCTTACTTTATGAGTGAAGAGTTTAGCTTAGTTGATTGTTACTTAGCTCCACTATTATGGCGTTTACCTGAGTTTGGTATTGAGCTAAATGGTGCAGGCTCTAAAGAACTTAAAGAGTATATGATCCGTTTATTTGAACGTGAATCATTCCAAGCTTCTTTAACTGAAGCAGAGCGTGAGATCCGTTTATAATGACCTCTAATCGTCCTTATTTACTACGCGCTTTTTTTGATTGGATTGTTGATAACGAATGCACACCACACTTAGTGGTTAATGCTGATTTTCCTGCAGTGCAAGTGCCAACACAGTTTGTCCAAGACGGCCAAATTGTATTGAACATAAGCCCTTCAGCGGTTACGCAGTTTTCGTTAGATAATTCTCAGCTTAGCTTTAACGCACGCTTTGGCGGTCAGCCAATGCAAGTGTACGTGCCTTTAGGGGCTGTACTTGCAATATATGCACGCGAAAATGGCGAAGGCACAGTCTTTACTGCAGATGAGTTTTTAGAGGACGAAGACGATTTTGCTCCAGAGCTTGAAAGTGTCGATTCATCACCTGACCTAGTTGGTGAAACACCTGATCATAAGCGTGAAAAGAAAAAAGGCTCACATTTACGCGTTATAAAATAACTCGTAAATGTTAGAAAAAAAACCGCTTAATAAGCGGTTTTTTTATGCCTGATTAAAAGTAGGCGAAAGGTGAAAGTTCACGGGCGACGAGCTGCGAGAAGCGGGTTAAGGTTGATTGGTGTAGCAGCGGGTTTATTCCGCGCATGTGGTTTTAGGTAATAAATTTATTCACAAAGAGGTTAAGAGACGCTGTGCTTTTAGAGCTAGTGAAAAAACAATTAATCACTCGGGCTCATGGTTATTGTTTTCTCATTTACTGCTCATTCACTTCTCTTTGTGCAAAAAGATCTTGAAGAGATTCTATTTACCACAGAGGGTGCAGAGCACACAGAGAAAATGATTAAAAACATGTTTTATTTGCTTTGTCTTCTCTGTGTAGCGCGTAGCGCCTCGGTGTACTCTGTGGTAAGAAATGTTTTGTAGGCGGGGCTTTATGCCGCGCATGTGGTTTTAGGTAATAAATTTATTCACAAAGAGGTTAAGAGACGCTGTGCTTTTAGAGCTAGTGAAAAAACAATTAATCACTCGGGCTCATGGTTATTGTTTTCTCATTTACTTCTCTTTGTGCAAAAAGATCTTGAAGAGATTCTATTTACCACAGAGGGTGCAGAGCACACAGAGAAAATGATTAAAAACATGTTTTATTTGCTTTGTCTTCTCTGTGTAGCGCGAAGCGCATCGGTGTTCTCTGTGGTAAGAAATGTTTTGTAGGCGGGGCTTTATTCCGCGCATGTGGTTTTAGGTAATAAATTTATTCACAAAGAGGTTAAGAGACGCTGTGCTTTTAGAGCTAGTGAAAAAACAATTAATCACTCGGGCTCATGGTTATTGTTTTCTCATTTACTCCTCATTCACTTCTCTTTGTGCAAAAAGATCTTAAAGAGATTTTATTCACCACAGAGGTGGCAGAGCACACAGAGGAAATGATTAAAGACATGTTTTATTTGTCCTGTCTTCTCTGTGTAGCGCGAAGCGTCTCTGTGTACTCTGTGGTAAAAATGTTTTACGCCGTGCAAGTTTGATTTAAGTTCACGAGCGACGGGCCTCATACCTAAAACCTTGAACCTAATACACGCGGGGTGAACCCGCTGCTACAGGTATAAAAAAACCTTGCGATGTTAACCGCAAGGTTTTTAAATTTCTGAACCTCGAACCTCGAACCTCGAACCTCGAACCTCGAACCTCGAACCTCGAACCTCGAACCTCGAACCTCGAACCTCGAACCTCGAACCTTATTTTTTACAAATACTCAAACACTTTAATAACGCGCTCTACGCCAGAGATATTACGGGCAATATTAACGGCTTGGTTTGCTTCAGCGTCAGATACTAGCCCCATTAAGTATACTTCGGCATTTTCAGTCACTACTTTTATATTATTACTGCTGATGTTTTCAGCCGCTAAAAGCTGCGCTTTTACTTTTGAGGTTAACCATGAGTCGTGAGTTTGCGTGGTAATACCAATATTAGAGCCAATGCGTAGTTGGTTGTGAATTTTACGAATGCCAGATAGGTTCTCAATGGTTTTAAACGCTTGGTTTTTCATTTCTTGGTTCGGAACTTGCCCTACCATTAAAACCACGCCATTAACGCTTATAACGCTGATATGAGCAAACTTATTAAGACGTTCATCTTCACTAATAGCAATGCTGGCTTTTATTTCAATGTTGTTGTCGTCTATTTGCGAGCCAATGGTTCGTCTATCGTTTGCTGCAGTAACAGCACTGGCTGTGCCGGCCACTACAGCAGCAGCACAACCTTGTAATAACACAACGGTGCCTAAAATAATCAGGGAGCGTTTAAACATAATTTTCATCCTGCGGGAAAAGAGTTAAATCTACCAATTCACTTAAACAGTGAAGGTTAACTAAATGCGATTCAATAATGCGACTAGGGCGTTTAGACGGTGTACGTATTTCTACATCGTTGTGCCCAAGTAAGCCAACGAGTTCGCCGCCATCATCACCTACCATTACTATGACCTTCATATCTTTGGTTAGTGCCGCTTCTACTGCAGAAATTATATGTTTTTCATTGCCATTAATTGCTAATGCAAGGAGCAAATCACCTTGCTGAGCAAAGGCACGTACTTGGCGTGCAAAAGTATCGTGGTCATCTATTTGATGGCCTTGACCTAGGTTAATATTTTCTTGGGAGAGAGCGATTGCAGGTAAGCAAGGGCGCTCTGTTTCGTAAAAGTTTACTAATACGCCAGCCATGTGTTGTGCCAACATGTGGCAGTTTGCTGTGCCGCAACATATCAGTTTATTACCATTGATCAGGCTTTGTGCAATGGTGAATGCCGCTGATTCCAATGCGCTAGGAAGTACTTCACCTGCTGCAATTTGAACTTGAATACTTTCTTTAAAAATTTCTTTTATTGTGTCTTGCATGGATTACCAACAATTAATATCTAATTCTGTGTGAGCTCACACCCGCTTTATTAAGGATGATGATTTTTAGAAGCAGCTTGTTAATTTTTAACTACGCATTAATGCATTTAGCTGTTGTAATAATTGCTCACTCATTTGTATGTGCTCGGTATTAAAATACGTTTTTTAGCCAGTTTATGTGTAGTGATGGCTCGCCTGTTATAGCAACATAATCAATACGTAATGGCTGATTCTTTAAGTTTTTAGCCGCGAGGTAATGATAAATAGTTCGTCTTAATTTTGCTTGCTTTTGCGGGCTTAAAGCATAATTAGCGCCGCCTTTTATATTATTTTTACGAAACTTAACCTCAACAAACACTAAGGTGTCACCGTCTTTCATAATGACATCAAGTTCGCCATAGGGGCAGTAGTAATTACGCTCAATCGCTTTTAAGCCTTGTGCTTCTAAATACTTTTGCGCTTGGCGCTCATAATACTGGCCTTTTTCACGACTATTTTGCCACAGCTGTTTAAACCACGACATGTCGACCCCTTAGTTAATTATGGTTATGCCATCGTTAGCTGATTGCATAAATAGCGGTACAGGGCGTTGTGTTTTTAACTCCACCGGTTTTATTCGGCGGTTGCTGTACTGAGCCCATTGCAGTGAACGTTCAATATCACCGGCACTATTAATCGACAATTTACCGCTCAACCCTGAAAAGTATTTATCGGGTGTAACACTCAATTGTCTAATATCGTTAAGCATGGTGACGGAATCATAAGCCATCGCAAATAAACGTTGGCTTATATCGGCTTGTTCAGGCCATAAATCATTGTATTGCTGACGCAGATTATGTTGCTTAATTTGTGAGTCTAACATCCAAGGCAGTTCAGTAAAGTAGAGTCCGTCTAAATCACCTTTGTCAGTGGTATCTATTTGCTTACTGTGGCTTTTAGAGCTGGCGTAAATAGGAATTCTATCGGCAAAGGTACTCACATTAACATCAAGGTAAGGCTTAATTAATCGGGTTTCAATGGCGTCGCCGAGTATGTAAATGGCATCAATATCTCCACGTGAGCGTGTTTCGCTTTCAACTTCTTTATTAAAAAGTGCTTTAACAGATTTAATACGCTCTTTTGACTTATCAACTTCTAACAAGCTAGTAATCGTATTGGGCATATCTTTGTTATCGTTGTAAAAACCAACTTGCGTGGTTGTTTCACTATAGCGTTGCCACTGCAGATTAAAGTAGTCAACTAAGCGCTGGCCATTGGTATTATTTGGCGCTAGCAACATCGGCTTTTGATAACCCTGTGCTAAAAAGTGCTCTAGCGTTTGCTGTACTTCATGTTCAGGATTAAGCGCAAAAAAGTAATGTTGCAGCGAGGTTCTTTCGCCATCAAAGGTATTTAAATGTAAGGTGGGTATATCGAGTAATGTATTGATATTAGCGAGCTTATCTATATTGGCTTTTAATAGTGGACCAATAACAAAGTCAGGCTGTAACTGAGAAATTTGTGCGCTCAACGCTTCTGTTTCAGTGTTTTCATCTATAAACAGTGTTTCGTTGATCTCTTTTTTATCAAGGGCTGCCAATATACCGGCTTTTAAGGCATCCCCAAGGCGCTTATTAGCACCTGACTGAGGCAGTAAAACAACCAAACGCTCAATATTAATTGGCGCTAATTCATTAGCATACGTTTCTTGTTTTGGCAGTACATTGTTACCAGGATGCCCCAGGTAACGGCGGCGCCAATTATTAATGGCTTGGTCTAAATCAACCGAGCTGTTGGCGTAAACTTGATGATACAAAGCTAAGTTAACCCAACCTTGTTGGATCACAGAACCACGGTTAAATCGTTCTAATGCGTAAGATGAGAGTTGCTTTAAATTTTTCCAAAGTGCATCACTAAGCTGAGGAATTGAAATAGTGTTTTTAGTTGCAGATTCTGACGCCGCAAAAAAATAGGGTGCAGCACGTTTTGGCAAGTTTTGAGAAGCAAAAATGCTGGCAGTTAAAAATTGGTGCCAGGCAAAATGTTCGGGTTGCTTGAGTTGTCCCTCAAGTGAGTTTAAAACTTCAAGTGCTTGCTGGTTTTTATTCTGCTCTTTTTGTGCAAAGGCAATATATAAACGGTTTTGAATTTGATCAACACTGGCAGTAAGTGCAAGTTCGCTACATATTGTTTCGAGTAGCGGCCAGTTTTCTTCAGTAATGGCGCTATCACGGGCACTATAAAGCAGTTGAATTTTATCCGCACCAAAACGGTTTTGCGCTAATTGATAAATCGATTGCGCGTTCAGTGCTTCATTTTTCAGCGTATTGGCACTGCTATTTAAGTTATCGCTGGTTTTAGTTGGTTTTTCGGTTGTGCTACACGCCGATAACCCTGACAATATAATTAATAGACTAACTAGTTTAAGTCGCACAATGATTTCCCATACGTTAACGCGATTTGCTTATATTACTGACTGACGCAGGAGACCTCAATGTTAAATGAGGAGAATTCACAGAAAATTGGCACTCTTTACGTTGTTGCCACCCCAATCGGCAATTATGACGACTTAAGTCAGCGTGCAATCGCGACATTATCGCAGGTTGACTTAATCGCTGCTGAAGACACTCGCCATACTGGCAAGCTACTCAGCCACTTTGGTATTAAGGCTAAAACCTTTGCGTTACATGACCATAATGAAAAGCAAAAAGCGCAGCAAATTATCGACCAACTTAATCAAGGGTTAAATATTGCGTTAGTATCCGATGCCGGCACGCCGCTTATAAGCGACCCTGGTTATGCCGTTGTTAATTTATGCCGTGAGCAGGGCGCACTTGTCACACCTGTACCTGGTGCATGCGCTGCTATTACGGCGGTATGTTGTTCAGGGCTGCCAACCGACCGTTTTCAGTTTGTTGGCTTTACGCCCGCTAAAAGTAAAGCACGCCAAGACTTTTTTATTGATGCGGTTAACTCAAGTATTACCAGTATTATGTATGAAAGTACCCACCGTATTATGGCAAGCTTAGACGATTTAGAAGCAGCGCTAGGTGGTGAGCAGCAAGTGGTATTTGCCAAAGAGCTCACTAAAACATTTGAAACCTTTTTTAATGGCACAGTGACTGAGTTAAAGCAGTTTTTAACTGACGATCCTACTAAACAGCGCGGTGAAATAGTACTTATGCTGCCGGGTAAACCTAAGGTAGTTGACGATATTCCGCCAGAGGCACGCAAAATGTTAGCGCTACTTGAAAACGAAATGCCAATGAAAAAAGCCTGTGGCGTGGTGGCCGATTACTTTGGTATGAAGAAAAACGCGCTGTATAAAACAATTATTGAAGAAAAACAGTAAATGTTTACTGCGTAGTGTGGTGCTCTCATGTATACTGCGCGCCGAGTTAGCCAAGATAATCGCTGCCTGCAACGAAAATGCGCAGGGGGAGGAAAGTCCGGGCTCCACAGGGCAGAGTGCCAGTTAACGGCTGGGGGGCGTGAGCCCACGACAAGTGCAGCAGAGAGAAGACCGCCAATCTTCGGATTGGTAAGGGTGAAAGGGTGCGGTAAGAGCGCACCGGGCCGCTAGTAATAGTCGGTTGCAAGGTAAACTCCACTCGGAGCAAGACCAAATAGGGTTCCTTATGGCGTGGCCCACGTTGGAACCGGGTAGGTTGCTTGAGCCATAGAGCGATTTATGGCCTAGACGAATGATTATCACTTTCTTCGGAAAGGACAGAACCCGGCTTACCGGCTGACTCACTCATTCAATAAAAAAGCCCGCAGTTAACGCTGCGGGCTTTTTTGTGTTTGGAATAAGCTGTCAGGTTGCGGGCGTCAGGCTACGGGTTGCGGGCTTAAAACCTAACAACTAACCCCGGCGCGAGGTAGACTTCCGCCAATAGGAACAAAAAAACCTTGTAATGTTAACCGCAAGGCTTTTAAAATTCTCGAACCTCGAACCTCGAACCTCGAACCTCGAACCTCGAACCTCGAACCTCGAACCTCGAACTGGGTCGCGTGATTCATCGGCTTGCTCGCGAATATCATCCGTATCACTACTTACATCATCAATACTGTGTTCATGCTCTGTGATTTTATGTTTTTGAATATGTGATTGCTCGTTAATTTCTTCTGTTGTCTCTGTTTTAGCTTCGTTTGCTATGGGGTAAATGTCTTCACCTTGGCTATTGAGCAATACACGCTCTCTGGCATCGTCAGGCATACTTATATTATGTTGCGTAAAACTGTTAATTAACTCTCTCATAAGCTGTGAGGCTACTTTAACAATGCTGTATTGTTCGCCGTTGACCCAAAAGTAAACAGTAAAATTGATAGTGGCGGAGCCTAAGTTATCAACCAATACTTGGGGAGGTGGATCGCTAAGCACAGAGTTTTGTTTTTTTATAACACTAATAGCAAGACTTTGTGCGTCGCGAATGTCATTATCGTAGCCAATACCGATTGAAAAATGACCGCGCATTTTTGGATTAGCGGTTAAGTTTTTAATGGTATTTTTATACACAGTCGCATTGGGTATTTGAATATGATTGCCATCGTAGTCAACTAAAGTGGTTGCCCGTGCAGTTACTTTTTTAACAATACCAATTCTGCCATCAACTTCTATTACATCATCTATTTTAAATGGACGCTGTACACTTAAAAGTAAACTGGCAATAAAGTTCTCAGCAATATCCCGAAAGGCAAAGCCTAAAATAAGCCCAATTAATCCGGTGCCACTCATAATTGCGACCGCGAATTCGGTAAGTCCTGCCAAGCGTAAAAATAGATAAAACCCGAGTAAAATAATTAAGGTGCTAATACCTCGCCTCGCAACTAGATGTACTAATTTACTCTTGGTCATGTAAGTAACAGGCTTTATTAACAAGCGTGATAATGGTGTGGCAATTAAATAACTAATCACCAAAATAACAATCCCTAATAATAAAGTGGGCAGTAATTGCATGAATGTGTGTAGTAATTGCACGCTTTGATCTTTTAAAAAGCTCCAAGAAATTGAGTTTGGCTTAACGGTGTCGATTGCTGGAATTGATGTGTTATTAGCGAGTGTTGCAATTAAAGCACTGAGCATAGAGGTCATCCGTGTTAGGTCGAAGTAATTAGGGTCTGTGTTAAACAATAGCAGCAAGTTTAATACCAAGCAGTATTTGTTTGGCAAACATTTTGCTACTTAATTAGGAAAAGGGAGTTAACTATGAGTGACTTTAAGCGTGGCCAAAGAGCCAAGCAGCCTAACCATATCCCTCTGCGTGGCTGGTGGGATATTGCAAAGCGAATAGTAAAACAAATGAGCCGTGATAATTTATCTTTAGTGGCGGCTGGCGTGGCATTTTATGCGTTACTGGCTATTTTTCCCGCCATTGCGGCATTGGTGTCTGTGTATGCTTATTTTGCATCACCGAATGATATTAGTGTGTATTTAAGTCAGTTTATGGCGTTATTACCACAAAGCACTCAAGAAATTATTTTATCTCAAGTTTCAAGTCTTGCGCAAAAGTCACAAACTAGTTTAAGCCTTAGTGCGCTGGGTACTTTACTGTTAACTATCTGGAGTAGCTCTAAGGGCAGCCAAGCGTTGATCACAGCATGTAATATTAGTTATCACGAATACGAAAAACGCTCATTCTTAAAGGCGCAACTTGTGCGTTTGTTATTTTCAGTGGGTGCAATTGTGGTGGCTGTAATAGCACTGGTAATTATAGGTATATTACCGCTAGCGCTTAATTTACTCGGAATTAAAGAGAGTATTGATTTTTTAATCATGCTTATATCATGGCCGTTGCTGGCATTGACCTTTAACTTTGCATTATTAATTTTATACCGTTATGCGCCTCACAGAAAAGCAGCTAAATGGCGCTGGGTTACCGTGGGCTCATTCACCGCCACCGTATTATGGATTGTGGCATCTTTTGGCTTTTCATTTTATGTATCTCATTTTGCTAGTTACAACGAAACATATGGCTCTTTAGGTGGAGTGGTTATTATGCTTATGTGGCTATTTATTAGCGCTTATATCATTATTTTGGGAGCCACAATCAATGCTGCGTTAGAGCAGCAAACCGCTCAAGACAGCACCATTGGACCAGATAAAAAAAGAGGGCAGCGAGGTGCGTATGTAGCAGACCACCTCGACACAAAATAACCAGTATTAGGGCTAAATGACTTTTATTTTAAACTAATTACTTGATTTGTTGTTATCAGCTGCATAAACGAGGCTTTGTGCAGCGGCTTTGAAAACAAATAGCCTTGGCCATAATCACAACCGGCCTCAAGTAATAAATCCATTTGTAATTTTGTTTCTATGCCTTCGGCAATCACTTTTAAACCAAGCTGATGAGCCATCATGATAATTGCTTCACACAAAGCCAGCTCTTGACTGCCTTTTTGAATATTATCAACAAAGCGTTTATCTATTTTTAGGTAGTCGGTATCCATTTCTTGCAAGTAAGCAAGCGATGAATAACCGGTGCCAAAGTCATCAAGGGCCAATTGCATCCCTGACTTAACCAAGGCTTTCAAACGACTTTGGGTAAGTTCTTCAGGGTTAACCATTAAGCCTTCAGTAATTTCGGCCACAATCGCTGAGGCTGGTATATTTGCCGTTGCTAGCATATCGTACCATTCGTCTATGCCGCTATCGACGGTTGCCAATTGCACTGGTGAAACGTTAATGCTTATTTGAAATTCATCTTGAATGTGTTTTTTAATATCATTAAGTGTTTGTAGTGCCTCAGCAAATACAAATTGACCCAGCGCATTTATTTGTCTGGTTTCTTCAGCAAGAGGAATAAAGTCAGCAGGGCTGATCAGGCCTTTTTCTGGGTGTTGCCAACGAATAAGTCCCTCAGCTTTATGAACGTGTAAATCATCAAGCGATACGATAGGTTGGTAATACAATTCAAATTGTTCTAGCTCTATAGCTGAGCGAAGCTCTTTGAGTAGTTGCATTCTTGCGTTTGCATCTTCACGCATATCATGTGAGAAAAATTCAAAGCCATTGCGACCGCTATTTTTTGCTTTATACATAGCTTGGTCAGCGGCTTTAAGTAATTGCTCTGGATTTTGGCCATCATCTGGCGCGCAGGCAATACCAATACTGGCACTGATATACACTTTTTCATCTTCAATAAAAATAGTGGAGGCAAGGCTAAGCAAAAGTGATTTTGCCATTTGCTTTATATTATCGCTGCCATGTAAATCACTAAATACAACAACAAACTCGTCTCCGCCAATTCGTGCTACAAAGTCAGCCTCTTTGGCCGTTTGCACAATTCGCTCAGATACTAACTTAAGTAATCTATCGCCGTAATGGTGGCCCAATGTGTCGTTAATATCTTTAAAATGATCAATATCTAATAGCATAATGACCAGTTTTTGATCTGCATTGGTAAGGTTTGCGAATCGTAGATTTAAGCGCTCTTTTAGTTCTAATCGATTAGGCAAGTCGGTTAAATGATCAAAGTGCGCTTGTCGCCAAATTAATTCATCTGCTTGTTTTTTCTCGGTTAGGTCGGTAAAAATAGCAATACGACTAGTCGGGGCTTTATTTTTATCGTAAATAGTATCGATGGTTAACCATTCAACATACAGCTCGCCATTTTTACGACGATTGGTTATTTCACCTTGCCAACGCCCTGTTTTATTGAGCGATTGCCACATGTAATTATAAAACTGCTTATCGTGTTTACCCGATGATAAAATACCAATAGTTTGATTGAGTACTTCTTTTCGAGAATACAAAGTTGTTTCACAAAACGCAGGATTCACATCATAAATAACCCCATTTTCATCCGTGATTGCCATGCCTTCACTGCTGTTGTTGTAAACTAATGACGCTAAATGCAACGATTCTTGATTTTGCTTTCGTTGCGTGATGTTACTAATAACGATAATAAACTCATCGGCTTTTTTCATTGGGCTAATTTTAGCTTCATAAAAATGATTATCTTGTTTATGTTCAAGCTCAACAGTGACAGGGGCGTTCAGGGGTATTAAGTACCCTTGCACTTGTTTTAAATTAGCATCAGAGAATAAACACGATAATTTTTTAGGGGGTGTTGAATGGCTATAATTTAACGATTTAATACGTCCACCGGTATCAAGAATATTGCCATTGGCATCTACGCGTAAAAAAGCATCGGGTAATGCATTAAGCAGGCTATTGAGCTCGTCATGCTTATGTTTAAGGCATGCTTCAGCCGTTAAGCGAGTCTCGGCCATGTATTTAAAACGATGGTAAAGTCTATTTAGCTCAGGACTATTGGGCTGCTCATCGTCATGAGGCATATTACCGGCCGCTAAGCGGTTAACCGCCTGCGTTAAACTTTTAATCGGATTTAAAATGCTTTTATTGACCAGTCGTCTAGCTAATACAGCTAAAAGAAGAATGGTCATTAAAAATCCTAAAACCATTTTTACAAAGTTAATATCTATCCGCTCAAGTGTTTTATCTATTGGTTGAGTAATATAAATAGAGAGCTTATTGTCATTGCCATCTCGATAGAGAGTCGTTTGATGAAAAACTCTACGGATACCATCTTTTCCTTTAAAAATGACACCTGCTTGTAAATTATGTTCTAAATCAAACTCTTCCAATTTATAACCTAATCTATCGGCTGAAAAAGGGGAGTTGGCTAAAATAAGATTATTAGAGTCAGTGATGGCGACTCGAACTTCTGTCGGTAAATTCAAGCTATTAAGTGCCGAGCTCCACCAGTCTAAAGCAATTACAGTTACTATCACGCCTTCAATATCATTGTTTTCATTAAGAATAGGGGAAGCAAAGTTAATGCTCTGGGCTTCAAGGCTGCGATCGTGCTGGAAATGGCCAATACTAAACTCTTTACTGGCGAGTGCGTTTTTAAAGTAGGGACGATCACTAACGTTGATATTAGGGGCACCATTATTTGAGGAACAAATTAAATCGCCGTCTTTGTTTACTAAACCAATATTCGCGATATTGCCATTGAGTGCCTTAACATCTAAAAAATACGAAGGGCAGCGAGAAGATAAAGACTTAATGTCTTTCTGCTTTTTTGCTAAAAACTCAGTAATATGCTCTACATCATTAATCATGCTTTGCTGCTTGATAATTAGGTGCTCAGTGATAGAGCGCACTTTTTTCTCGTGCTCTTTAATAGCCGCGTCACGACTAAACCACAAGGTTACTAAAATGACAGCAGCTACAGGCATGCAAATTAGCATAAGTAGTCGATAAAGCTGATGTTTTAATGATGCAGTAAAAATAATCGTATCCAAATAAATATAGGGTAAAACTCTGACCAATAATTCTACTATAAATAACCTTTAATGTACTAAGGTTATATCGCAAATATTAAATTTACTTTTATTGTATATAACTGAAATTTATTAATTAATTTTCGGGTAGAGTCATAATAATAAATTAATATTTTATACTTTTACTTAACCTATTTTAGGCAACAAAAATGAAAATAACCAAAGTACTAACTGCTTATGCTACCCAAGATGGGGATGGTGTTAATATTCGTCGTATTCCAGGATTTGATGGTAAATATTTAGATCCATTTTTAATGATAGATGAACTTAAATCTGACGATGAAAGTGATTATATTGGTGGCTTTCCTCCTCATCCTCATAGGGGGATCGAAACCTTTACCTATATTTTAAAAGGCGGGTTTGAACATCAAGACCAAATGGGTAACAAAAAGGCGATTCGTGCGGGTGACGTACAATGGATGAGTACCGGTAGCGGTGTTATGCACAGTGAAATGCCCCTTGCCGATGCTGAACAAGGCTTACATGGTTTTCAAATTTGGCTCAATATGCCAAGTGCTCAAAAAATGCGTGAGCCTCAATACCAAGATACCACAGAGCATCCAGCACCGAGTTTTACTAATCAACAAGGTGTTTCACTTAAAGCCTTAGCAGGTACATGGCAATTTGAATCACACCAATTGGCTGCAAGCTTACAAAATTTAGCTGCTAATGGTGCTATAGCTGATGTAGCTTTGCCTGCGGGTGAAGGGCTTAATTTACCGGCTTTAAAACAGCAAAAAGTGATGATTTATATTCATACAGGCTCATTAATATCTCAGACCGGTGACGTATTTAATGCGGGTAATTTGCTTATATTAGAACCATTGAGTGACATTGCATTGCAGGCAAAGAAAACGGCGGGGGTCCTTATTTTAGCAGGCGATCCACTTAACCAGCCAATTGCGCACATGGGACCTTTTGTGATGACCACCGAGGCTGAAATTCGCCAAGCTGTTAGCGATTATCAAAATGGTTTTTTTGGCTCATTGTCGTGATAAATCGATGCGCGAATGACTTTTAAGCAAGTAGCTTTAATAACCAAGTGTATTTTTTTATCGTGTTAGCATCACCTTTAGCAGACTCAACTACAGCGCCAGCTGCAAACGCACTGGCGAGCCCCACTTTTGTTGCTGCAAAGCGTTTGGCTCTGTATTTTATAGCTGCAAGATGCTGACGTTTTAGCTCTGATCGCATAACAACTTCTTTATCTAGCTGTTGCACGCGAGCGTTCGGTGAGTTGATCAAATAATTGATTAACATAATAGTGTGTGCCTTATAATTTAAGCAGCTGCCTTAGGCTATTTAGCGTTTTAGTAAAGCCAATTTTTTTGCTTAGATAAACGGCGTTTCGCCACAGCCAAACTAAGCATAAAATTTGTAGGCTGATCACCACTGCAATGCTCAGCCAGATAGAGCTAAACAGATCAAAGGTGGCAAAGCCTACAATACCTAAAAACCCCACCCACAGTAACACCAAGCCACTGGCAAAACATCCTAGTAGAATGGTGATCAGTGCTAAGGATCTTAGCGATAGCTTCCACTCTGCTATTGCCAGCTGATGTGTCAACTTTCCTTGTTGATGATAATCATCCTTGAGCTGCGCTGCATAGTCAGCAAGCTTAGCAACATGATCTTGCCAGTCATCGGCGTGTTTTGCCGATGACGGCGAATCTGTCCCTTGTGATTCACTTGGTGTTGAGTGTTGGTTTTGCATTAGTATTACTTACGACGAAACAGTGCTGTAACTAACATACCAGCAGCAAACGCCAGACCCGCCGTTGCTAATGGGTTTTCTGATGCGAGTTGACGCGTTTTAGACGAACACTCTGCTAGTTTCTCACGAGCGGCTAACTGCTTTTCATTAAGCGTTTCAGCTGAGCTGCTTGCGCCTTTACGAACACCATTTTCAGCTACCGCCGCTTTACTTGATAATGCATCAACTGCGTCATGCGCTGCTGATGTCGCTTTATCTGTTAGCGGTGCTTCAATCTCTTGTTTTGCATCAATAGGAGTTTTGCTCTTTGTTGCCGTAGCCATAATCAATCCTTAATAGATTTTTAAAAGTAATTATTTAGATGCAATGATTAAACCAGTCTTTAACCTGTTGTTTTATATGAATTGTATTTTATTTACGAATTTTGAGTGGGTTTATAGCTGTAACTATTGCGACAACAGTTTGTAATTTTTACAAACTAGGACGTGTTGATCATTCGAGATTGATTTTTTCTTTGTCCACTCAGTTACAAACCTCGCGACGCGATTAAACCGCATCTAGTTTGACCAAACTCTAATTCACAAAGGTCAGCAGGGCTCAAATAAATTGTAATTATTCACTGTTTATTCATTAAGCAAATAATGCCAACGAGCTAATAAAAAGCACGATAAAAAATTTTTTACTGGCTGATCAGATTTTTTATTAAACAATTCAACCGCTTTAATCGGAGCCTTATTTTTTCAGGCTTCGCGGGGTGCTAAAGCTGGGTGACTTACTTGACAAAAAGGCTTGTCAAGCCCTAAACTGGAGCACTGTGGTAAAAAGTGGTGTTTAGTGGATCAAACTGGATCGGGTTAATCAAAAAGTTGATTAAAATAAATTTACAATAGGCTTTTTATGTTTCGTGGCGCAAGTTCACTGAGTTTGGATGATAAAGGACGTTTTGCGGTACCGACAAAGTACCGAGATACGCTATTGTCTGAAGATCAGGGAACGGTAATTTGCACAGTTGCACTCAATGAGCCTTGCCTTTGGTTATACCCTCTTGCTGAATGGCTAGAAATAGAAAGCCGTTTAGCAAAAATATCTAATATGAATCCTAGAGCACGACGGATGCAACGTATGTTGTTAGGTAATGCGACAGAATATCAGCTTGATAAAAACGGTCGAATTTTGTTGGCGCCTTCATTGCGCTCACATGCAGAACTTGGCAAAAAAATTATGCTGGTGGGTTTAATGAATAAATTTGAAATTTGGGATGAAGCACGTTGGCACGAGCAGATGCGCCAAGACACTGAGCTTGAAAGGCTCGGTGATTTTGAACCGAATGACGATTTAGATAACTTCACCCTCTAGCAGCAAAATAAAAGGCAAATAACAGCTAATGACAGCGCAATTTGAACACGTATCCGTATTAATGGACGAAACCATAGATGCACTTGCAATTAAGCCAGACGGCATATACATGGATGGTACCTTTGGACGTGGCGGACATTCAGGGCAAATATTAGCGCGCTTAGGTGAAAGCGGTCGTTTGCAGGCCATTGACCAAGATCCACAAGCGATAAAGTCTGCTGAAAAGTTTGCTGATGACCCGCGTTTTTCAATTGCTCATTCTCGTTTTTCAAAGTTATACGAGGTAGCTGAGCAAAACGATCTTATTGGTCAGGTTGATGGCATTTTACTTGATATTGGTGTGTCGTCGCCGCAGCTAGATGACGCAGCGCGTGGCTTTAGCTTTATGAAAGATGGTCCGCTCGATATGAGAATGGATCCAAGTACAGGTCGCAGCGCAGCGCAGTGGTTAGCTGAGGCTGAATTAGATGACATTACTCATGTGATCAAAAAGCTAGGTGAAGAAAAATTTGGTAAGCGCATTGCGCACAAAATTTTAGAAGTGCGTGAACACACGCCAATCACTACCACTAAGCAGCTCGCTGATTTAGTCGATGAAGCCGTACCGGTGAAAGATAAGTTTAAACACCCTGCAACGCGGACTTTCCAGGCTATTCGTATTTATATCAATAGCGAATTAGAGGAAATTCAAACGGCATTACAAGCGGCGATTAAAGTTCTTAAGCCGGGTGGTCGCTTAGTGGTTATTTCGTTTCATTCTTTAGAAGATCGCATTGTTAAACAATTTATTAAAAAACAGAGTAAGGGAGAAGCGATACCCAGAGGTCTGCCTTTAACCGACGCACAAATAAATAAAAATCTGACGTTAAAAGCAGTGGGTAAAGCTATTAAACCAAGTGCTGATGAAGTGGCGCGTAATCCACGCTCTCGCAGCTCAGTGCTAAGGATCGCACAGAGGTTGGGATGAGTAAAAAAGCGAGCTATCGCCAACCCAATTTATTTCTTGAAATAATTAAAGGCCTAGGTGCGAACAAGATCACCTTGGCCTTGTTGGTTGTGATATTCGCATCAAGCTTGAGTGTGGTGCAAGTAACTCATCTCTCTCGAGCGCAATTAATTGAGCAAGATTCGTTGCTCCAAGAGCGTGACGAATTGGATTTAGAATGGCGTTATTTTTTAGTGGAAGAAGAGTTTTATTCACAACATGCGCGCATTGAAGAAGTGGCAACGTCACAACTCGAAATGAAGCGGCCAACCAGCCAAGATGAGCAGGTAATTATATTACAATGAGAATGCGAGGCAAAAAACCAGTCAATAACCTAATAGCATGGCGCTTTATTTTAGTGTGCGCGGTGATTTTTTTAGTGTTTGTGACCTTGGTATCGCGTGCTGCGTACTTGCAAGTAATTGAACCTGATAAAGCGCGCTCTGAAAGCGATAAACGTACGGTACGGATTGAAAAACTGCATGTGCAACGCGGGATGATTTTCGATCGTAACGGTAAAGAGCTTGCCGTTAGTGTGCCTGTGGTAAGCGTGTATGCGGATCCTAAAGCCCTGCATAAATCACTGGTTAGTAAAGTACTTAGGCAAGCACGCAAAAACGGTGAAGATCAGCAAACGCTTCGTGAAAATGTTGCTGAGTTAAATAAGCGTACCGCCCTGTATTATAAAAATGATTTACGCTGGCGTGAATTGGCTGATGTGTTGCGCATTGAGCCTAGTAAAATTAACACGCGATTACTTGATGATCCTACTCGTCGCTTTGTGTATTTAAAACGCCAAGTGACTCCCGCTGTGGCTAATTACATCGGTGATTTACGCCTACCTGGTATTCATTTATTGGATGAATCAAAACGTTATTACCCTGCTGGTGAAGTAAGCGCACATGTTATTGGGTTTACCAATATTGATGGTAAAGGCATTGAGGGCATAGAAAAGCTTTATGAAAACGCGTTAACCGGTGAAGAAGGTCGCCGTACCATTCGCAAAGATGCGCAAGGGCGTGAAGTTGAAGTGCTTGATGAACGCGAGCGAGTAGAGCCTGAAAGCATTCAACTAAGTATTGATCAGCGAATTCAAGCCATTGCCTATAAAGCAGTTAAATCAGCGGTATTAACTTATAAAGCGACCTCAGGTTCTGCCATGGTAGTAGATGTTAAAACCGGTGAAGTCTTGGCCATGGTCAATAGCCCATCATTTAATCCTAACAACTTAAGCGGGGCGGCTCCTCATAAACGTCGTAACCGCGCTATTACCGATTTGTTTGAACCCGGCTCAACTGTTAAGCCTCTAGCCATTTTAGCTGGATTAGACTACGGCACAATCCAACCGGATGACAAAGTTGATACCTACCCAGGCTGGATGCGCTTAGGGGGCAGCTTAGTACAAGATACCCGTAATCATGGCGAAATGACGCTGCGCGAAATTTTAAAATACTCCAGTAATATGGGAGTAACCAAAATAAGCCAAACAGTACCCAAAGAGTACTTTGTGGGCCTGTATCAAAAAGTGGGGTTTGGCAGTGATAGTGGTACTGGCATGGTAGGCGAAAGTAGTGGCTTATTTTACCCTAATCGCCGTTGGTCAGATCATGAAATTGCAGCGCTCTCGTTTGGTTACAATATTGCCGTGAGTACCGCGCAAATGGCACGTTTTTACGCCATGTTAGGGGCTGGCGGGGTTAATCGTCCGCTTACTGTACTAAAACAAGATTCTATACCTGAAGGTGAGCGTGTCTTTCAACAAGAAGATGTTGAAGCCGTTGTACACATGATGGAAAGCGTATTTGAAGAAGGCGGTACCGCACGCCGCGTTAAAGTGGATGGTTACCGCGCTGCTGGTAAAACAGGCACCTCTAAAAAAGCCGCCGCAGGGGGCTATGGTGACGAATATGTAGGTTATTTTGCGGGCATTGCTCCTGCGAGTAACCCGCGATTAGCCGTTGTGGTATTAATCAACGAGCCCGGTGGAGATGTTTATTATGGCGGCGCAACAGCAGGTCCAGCGTTTGCAGAAATAATCTCTAATTCATTAAGAATTTTAAACGTTGCCCCAGACAAAGACTCGGTGGCATACGTGAAGGGCAAAGATGATGGTGCGTGATTTACACACAATTTTAAAACATTTAGAAATAGATGCAGCACGTTTAATGGTAAACGAGCTGCGTTTAGATAGCCGCGATGTAAAACCAGGTGATGTGTTTGTGGCGATAAAAGGGCACCAGTTAGATGGTGGGCACTTTATTAGTAAAGCAATTGAAAATGGTGCCAGTGCAATTATTGCCGACAGACTGTGTGAATTTGAAAGTGATTTTGAGCCGCTTTATTTAGTCTCAGAGTTGAATAAGAAACTGCCTGTATTGGCGAGTCAATTTTACCAACAACCGAGCAAGCACTTAGATTTAGTTGGCGTAACGGGCACCAATGGTAAATCGACTACCACAGCAATGATTGCTCATTTAGCGCAATTTTGTCATACCCAAGCCGCTATTATTGGTACCTTAGGTTACGGCCATCCAGATAATTTAACACCACTGCAAAATACTACGCCTTCGGCAGTCGATTTACAGCGTATTTTAAGCGACTTAAAAAATGAGCAACACCAATTGGTTGCTATGGAAGTGTCATCGCATGGTTTGGTACAGCACCGTGTTGATCAATGCTATTTTAAAGCCGCAGTGTTTACTAACTTGTCGCGCGATCACTTAGATTACCATGGCAATATGCAAAGCTATGGTGATGCTAAATTAATGCTGTTTCGTGATTTTGATGCTGATCATGTCATTCTTAATCAGGATGACGGACAAGCAGAGCAATGGATTGAAAAATACAGCTTTAATAGTCTTATTTGTTATGGCCGTAAAAACTTAGCCCCTAAAAATGCACAGTTTGTGTATTTTTCAGATGTTCAGTATTCAGCAACCGGTATTTCGGCGCAATTAACTACTAGCTGGGGTGATGTTGCCATAAAATCACCGCTGTTTGGTGAATTTAACCTTTATAATCTAACGGCTGCGTTAGCAACGCTATTAGCGCTAGGCTATCCATTAACACAGTTAGTAGCAGGATGTGAGTATTTACAGCCGGTAGCCGGCAGGATGCAAGCATTTACAGCGCCAAGTATGCCTACTTGCGTTGTTGATTACGCGCATACGCCAGATGCGTTGGCTTTAGCGTTACAAGCGCTGCAGCAACATGTACCAGGTGGAGTTAGTTGTGTGTTTGGTTGTGGCGGCGACAGAGATAAAGGAAAGCGTGTACTAATGGCACAAGCTGCTGAGCAGTTTGCAGACAAAGTGATCATTACCAGTGATAACCCACGCTCTGAAGACCCTAATGACATTATTAATGATGTAGCTGCGGGATTAGAGCATCCAGAAAACGTTCATTTAGAGGCCGATCGCGGTGCCGCGATACAATTTGCTATAGATAACGCAAAAGCCGGTGAGGTTATTTTAATTGCCGGTAAAGGGCATGAAGACTATCAAATTATAGGCGATACACGCATCGATTTTTGTGACCGCCAATTTGTACAACAACAATTAAAAAAAGCAGTAAGAGGGTCTCAAGCATGATCCCGATGGATTTTGATTGGCTAGCTAATGTGCTAGCAACCGATTATCAAGGTGATAATCGCAAGGTGATAAATATAAACACCGATACCCGTACTTTATGTGATGGTGAAGTGTTTTTGGCGCTTAAGGGCCCAAATTTTGATGGCCATAAATTTATTGAACAAGCAAAACAAAAAGGCGCTATAGGCGTGATTGTCGATCACGCTGTTGATACCGATATTGCTCAATTTGTAGTTGCCGATACCCGTATTGCATTAGGCACAATTGGTACAGCAGTGATGGCGCAAGTTGCACCTAAAACTATCGCTATTACTGGCAGTGTAGGTAAAACCACAGTTAAAGAAATGTGTGCCGCTATTTTATCAAGTAAAGGGGATGTATTAGCCACTAAAGGTAATTTTAACAACGACATTGGCGTACCGTTAACTTTACTCAGATTAGAGCCACAACATCGCTTTGCGGTTATTGAATTAGGCGCTAACCACATAGGTGAAATTGCGTACACCACCGCGATGACCAAACCGGATGTAGCTGTGGTATGTAATGTTGCTGCTGCCCACTTGGAAGGCTTTGGTAGCCTGCAAGGTGTGGCACAAGCAAAAGGTGAAATTTACGACGGATTAAAAGAGGATGGCATCGCCATCGTCAATTGCGATAGTGACTTTAGTCAATATTGGCTTGATAAGTTAGCAACGCGCAATATTAAATGTTTTTCGAGTAGTGAAAAGCTCGATATTTGGGCTGAAGACATCAGCCTAGATGCACAAGCTCGCGCAAGCTTTACTTTGTGCACCAAGCAACACAGTGTGCCGGTTAAGTTAGCACTGCCAGGTAAACACAATATTAGTAACGCGCTTATTGCTGCGGCGTTAACCAGTGAGTTTGACGTGTCACTTGAGGACATTGCCAGCGCGTTAGCTACCATGGGTGAAGTTAAAGGACGGGTTAACCTAATTGAAGCCAGTGATTCACTCACCATTATCGATGATACATACAATGCTAACGTAAAGTCGGTGAAAGCTGCGATTGATTTACTTAGTGATATTCAAGGTCATCGTATTTTGGCACTCGGTGATATGGGTGAACTTGGCGAAGATGCCCGTAAATATCATCAAGAAGTCGGTGAATACGCATTAGCGCAAGGCATTGATGAGTTATTTACACTCGGAGTATTAAGTAAATGTGCCAGTGATGTATTTGGGCTGCCAAATCGCCATTTCTCTAATCGTGAGCAAATGCTGCAGCAAATTCAAAACAGCATTAGCAAAGTAGATAAAAAAATTACCCTTGTCGTGAAAGGATCACGCAGTTCTCGCATGGAGCTTTTAGTAACCGATTTAGTTAATGGCCAGCAACAAGCCATCAATGGAGTATCATCATGTTAGTTTGGCTGGCTGAGTATTTAACTCAATATTATAGTGGCTTTAATGTTTTTTCGTATTTAACCCTGCGTGCCATTTTAGGTATTTTAACCGCATTGATGATGTCGTTGTATTTTGGTCCTAAGTTAATTCGTGCGCTGCAACGCATGCAAATAGGACAAACAGTACGTGATGATGGTCCGCAATCGCACCTATCTAAATCGGGTACGCCGACCATGGGTGGCTTACTTATTTTAGGGGCTATTTTTACCAGCACATTATTATGGGCAGACTTGTCTAATAAATACGTATGGGCCACTTTATTTGTAATTGGCTCATTAGGTATTGTGGGCTTTATTGATGATTACCGTAAGGTGATCCGTAAAGATCCAAAAGGACTTATTGCAAAGTGGAAATACTTTTGGCAATCGGTAATTGCACTGGTTGTAGCCACTGCGCTTTACATGAGCAGCACACAAGCAACTGAAACGTCACTGGTAGTGCCATTTTTTAAAGATGTACTGCCACAGCTGGGGCTGTTTTATATCGTGATCACCTACTTTGCGTTGGTGGGCACGTCAAACGCGGTTAATTTAACCGACGGTCTAGACGGTTTAGCCATTGTACCTACTATTTTAGTGGCTGCAGCACTGGCCATTATTGCTTACTTAACGGGTAATATTAATTTTTCGGCTTATTTGCATATTCCGCATCTACCACTGGCGAGTGAGTTGGTTGTGGTATGTACCGCTATTGTAGGGGCTGGGTTAGGTTTTTTATGGTTTAACACGTATCCGGCGCAAGTATTTATGGGCGATGTAGGCTCATTAGCACTGGGTGGTGCATTGGGGATTATTGCCGTACTTGTTCGCCAAGAGCTGTTACTGATTATTATGGGGGGCGTGTTTGTAATGGAAGCGCTATCGGTAATTTTACAAGTTGGCTCTTACAAATTACGTGGGCAACGCATTTTTAGAATGGCGCCTATTCATCACCATTACGAACTTAAAGGTTGGCCGGAGCCACGCGTTATTGTGCGCTTTTGGATAATTTCTATTGTGCTGGTACTCGCTGGCCTTGCGACATTAAAGATCCGATAAATGCAGTATTTAAACGAGATAAAAAATAAACACATAACAGTGCTCGGACTCGGTGTAACCGGTCTGGGCATTGTGCGTTTTTTATTATCTCAATCAATACAGCCTTATGTGGTCGATAGCAGAGAGAATCCGCCAGGTGTTGATTGGCTCAATCAGCACGCACCTCAATTAAAAACGCACTTTGGTGACCTAGAAAATGCGGCGCTCAGTGCTTGCGATATGATTATTATTAGTCCCGGGCTAAGCTTAAAAACACCAGCGGTTGCGAAGGCAATGAATGCCGGTGTAGAAGTGATTGGTGATGTTGAGCTATTTGCCCGCATTAATAGCAAACCAGTCGTTGCTGTAACCGGCTCTAATGGTAAATCAACCGTAGTAACACTTGCCTACGAAGTATTAAAAACCGCAGGTTATAAGGTGGCACTCGGTGGCAACATTGGCACAGCAGTACTGGATTTACTTGACGGTGACTTTGATGTATTTGTATTGGAGCTATCAAGTTTTCAGCTTGATACCACACGCAGCCTAAAAACGACTAGTGCAACCGTGCTTAATATTTCAGAAGATCATCTCGATCGTTATGATAGTTACCAATCCTATATAGATTCAAAACTAAGTATTTATAATGGTGCTGAACACTTAGTGATTAATGCTGACGATAAGCAAACACACCCTGTGAATCGCACGTTAGCACCACAACTGAGTTTTGGTGAAACACAAGGCAATTACCACTTAGCACAGCACAATAACGAAGCGCACTTTATGGTAAAGGACGAAGCTTATTTACCAGTAAGTGCTTTAGCCGTTGTGGGTAAGCATAACTATTTAAATACCTTGGCAGTGATGGCATTACTCAGCCCATTTGCAATTACTAAGGCGCATTACAAAACCGCATTAGCTCAATTTAATGGCTTAGCGCACCGTTGTCAGTTTGTGGGTGAGTTTAATGACGTTAAATATTTTAATGATTCTAAAGCCACCAATGTAGGCGCAACAATTGCCGCTATTGATAGTTTAGCGGGTGAACAACAAAACTTAGTGGTGATTGCTGGTGGTGATGCTAAAGGTGCTGATTTAGAGGTGTTAAAGCCTTATATTGAAAAGCATGTAAAAGCGCTGATTTGTTTTGGTAAAGATGCCAAAGATTTAGTGGCACTGAGTGCTAAAGGTCATTTAACCAATAATATGTCTGAGGCTGTGGCGCTTGCAAAGCAATTAAGTAAATCGGGCGATACCGTTTTACTCGCACCTGCCTGTGCCAGCATTGATATGTATAACAATTATATGCAACGCGGCGATGATTTTGTGCAATGTGTATTGCAGGAGCAGTCATGATTGCTTTTGCGGATATTAAAGAGGCACTCACCCCTAAACCTTCAGCGCAGCTTTATGATGTGCCACTGCTTTATTGCATGCTAATGCTGATTGGCGTGGGCTTTGTGATGGTCACCAGTGCTTCAATGCCGACTGCCGATAGACTGTTTGGTAATATCTATCATTTTACTATCCGCCATGGCATCTTTTTAGGGCTATCGTTTTGTTTATTTTGCATTAGTACTCAAGTACCTATGTCGTGGTGGAAAAAAGCTAACCCCTACTTGTTACTTATCGGTTTAGTACTGTTATTAGTGGTACTTATTGTAGGACGTGAAGTCAATGGTTCGACCCGCTGGATACCCGTAGGACCGTTTAATATTCAAGCCTCCGAGCTCGCTAAGTTATTCTTTTTTAGTTATATCGCAGGCTACTTAGTACGTAAGCGCAGTGAAGTACAAGAAAACATAAAAGGCTTTGCTAAACCCATAGCGGTATTTGCAGTTTATGCAGCACTTATTTTAATGCAGCCCGATTTAGGGACTGTGGTAGTGATGTTTGTTACTACGGTTGGTTTGTTGTTTTTAGCCGGAGCCAAGCTTTGGCAGTTTTTTGCACTTATTTTAACCGGTATTGCGCTGGTGGTTGGGCTTATTGTGTTAGAGCCTTATCGTATGGCGCGTGTGGTTGGCTTTTTAGAACCTTGGGATGACCCTTTTGGCAAAGGCTATCAATTAGTGCAATCACTAATGGCTTACAGCCAAGGTGATTGGTTTGGCCAAGGCCTAGGAAACAGCGTACAAAAATTACAATATTTACCAGAAGCGCACACCGACTTTATTTTTGCTGTTATTGCTGAAGAGTTAGGTTTTATGGGGGTGCTGAGCATTTTAATGGTACTCGGTACTTTAGTATTTAGAGCTTTACTCATTGGCCAAAACGCGCTTAAAAACGGCAAAGAATATGAAGGCTACTTAGCCTTAGCAATTGGTATTTGGTTTGCGTTTCAAACTATGGTGAATGTGGGCGCCAGTGCCGGTATTTTACCAACCAAAGGATTAACCTTGCCGTTTATTTCTTATGGTGGCTCAAGTTTATTAATGATGACCATAGCAACCGGTATTTTATTACGTGTAGATTTTGAGACCAAGATGGCAACGAAACAAGCCACGTCAGGTGGAGCTAAGCGATGAGTAAAAAAATAGTCGTTGTAGCAGGGGGCACAGGTGGACATATTTTTCCAGGGATTGCCGTTGCTGATTATCTCAAACAGCAAGGTTGGCAAGTTAGCTGGATAGGCACCCCAGATAGAATGGAAGCCAGTGTCGTGCCCAAGCACAACATAGAAATTGATTTTATTGATGTAAAAGGCGTGCGAGGGAATGGTTTAAAACGCCTTATTAAAGCGCCATTCATGGTTATTAATGCAATATTGCAAGCGCGTAAGGTATTAAAACAACAACGCCCTGACGTCGTTTTAGCTATGGGGGGGTATGTAACTGGCCCAACAGGTATTGCGGCAAAAAGCCTAGGTATTCCTTTGGTGATTCACGAACAAAATGCCGTAGCAGGCATGAGCAATAAATGGCTAGCGAAATTTGCGAATCGCGTGTTAGCGGCTTTCCCTAGTGCTTTTGCCAGTGGAAAGGCAGAGCTGGTGGGTAACCCTGTGCGTCAGAGTGTGGTTGATATACCTAAGCGGGAAGTATCAAGCCCAATCAATATGCTTGTTGTGGGTGGCTCGTTAGGTGCGCAAGTACTCAACCAAACACTGCCAGAAGCATTTAAGCGCTTGAATGATACTTGTGCCATTAATATTTGGCATCAAACAGGTAAAGGGCACCTTGCTAGTGTAAGTGAAAGTTACCAGCAGCAACAAATGGGCAATGAGCAAGTGACCGTTGCTGAATTTATTGATGATATGGATACTGCTTATAGCTGGGCAGATATTGTGATTTGTCGTGCGGGTGCGCTTACGGTAAGTGAAATTGCCGCAGCGGGTAAAATGGCGGTATTTGTGCCGTTTCCACACGCGGTTGATGATCATCAAACAGCCAATGCACAGTATTTAGTAATGGCAGAGGGGGCGTTATTAATGCCACAAGGGCAATTTAATCAGCGCAGTATTGTTGAACTTTTAAGCCCCTATTTAGCCGAACCTTTATTAATAACTAAAATGGCAGGCAAAGCAAAACAGCAAGCTATTTTAGATGCCACAGCAAGCGTAGCGATGCACTGTGAGCAAGTAACAAATAAGAGAACATAAGTGAAACAGACATTAGCAAAAGAAAAATATACACGCCCAGCGATGCGCCGCATTGAAACTATTCACTTTGTAGGGATAGGCGGTGCAGGCATGGGTGGCATTGCAGAAGTACTTGCTTTTGAAGGTTACCGTATTACCGGTTCAGATATAGCTCACAGCGCAATGACTGAGCGTTTAATTAAAGCCGGTGCTGAAGTATTTATTGGCCATCATGAAAATAATGTAAAAGACGCTAATGTGGTGGTGGTTTCAAGTGCAATAGATAAAACAAACCCTGAAATTCAAGCCGCGCAAGCTGCACGTATTCCGGTGGTTCGTCGTGCAGAAATGTTAGCTGAACTGATGCGCTTTCGCCACGGTATAGCCATTGCGGGCACCCATGGTAAAACGACCACAACCAGCTTAATTGCGAGCATTTATGCACAAGCCGGGCTCGATCCAACCTTTATTATTGGTGGTTTGCTTAACAGTGCTGGCAGCAATGCTAAGGTAGGTAAAAGTGACTTTTTAATCGCCGAAGCAGATGAAAGCGATGCCTCATTTTTGCATTTACAGCCTATGGTGTCGGTGATCACTAATATTGAAGAAGATCACATGGAAACCTACGGCGGTAGTTTAGAAAAAATGAAAGATACTTATGTTGAATTCATTCATAACCTGCCTTTTTACGGGTTAGCGGTGGTGTGCATTGATTCAGACGTTGCTGCTGAATTGATCCCCCGTTTTGGTCGTCCGGTGATCACTTACGGTGAGTCACACGAGGCTGATTATCGAATGAGTGACTTTAGCCAAACAGCGAACACATGCCAATTTACGGTAACTAATAAACAAGGTGAGAGTTTAACCGCCAAGCTGAATATGCCGGGTAAACATAATGCCCTTAATGCAACCGCAGCGATTGCCGTAGCTAAAGATCAAAATATTGCGAATCATGCAATTTTAGCGGCTTTAGATACTTTTGAAGGTATTGGCCGTCGTTTTCAGCACTACGGTGAATTTGAAAATGAACGCGGCAGCGTGATGCTTGTTGATGACTATGGCCATCACCCATCAGAAGTGGCCGCTACTATCACTGCAGCACGAGAAGGCTGGCCTGATAAGCGTTTAGTGATGGTGTATCAGCCGCACCGTTATACGCGTACTCGTGATTTATACGAAGATTTTGTTAAGGTATTGGCTGATGTTGATCAGCTTTTATTACTCGATGTTTACAGTGCTGGCGAAGAGCCGATTGTTGGCGCTGATAGTAAGAGTTTATGCCGTAGTTTGCGCCAGCGTGGCAAAGAGCCATTACATGTAGCCTCAAGCTCAGAGCTTGCGGGCGTACTTGCCAACTGCCTACAAAATAACGACCTAGTGCTCACACAAGGTGCAGGTAACATAGGTCAGCTTGTTAAAAATTTAGCAGCCACGAATATGTCGATAGAAAAATTAAAGCAAGGTGAAGTATGACACAGGTAAATTCCCAGTTTGGTAAAGTAGCGGTGCTGCTAGGTGGAAATTCAGCAGAGCGTGACGTGTCATTAAAATCTGGTCAAGCGGTATTAAATGCGCTGTTAGACGTTGGCATTGATGCGATAGCGTTTGATCCACAAAATCGTTCGTTATGGGAATTAAAGTCGTTATACGTTGATCGCGTTTTTATTGCTTTACATGGGCGTGGTGGTGAAGACGGCACGGTACAAGGTGCTCTAGAATTTATGAACCTGCCGTATACCGGCAGTAATGTTCTGGGTTCGGCACTGGCAATGGATAAAATTCGTTGTAAGCATTTGTTTAAATCGGCAGGCTTAAGCACCGCACCTTATGCCGTGGTTGATGCTAAAAAAGGCTTTGATGCCAATGCCATTATGGCGCAATTTAAAAAGGTAATGGTTAAGCCATCGCACGAGGGCTCCAGTATCGGTATGGCGCAAGCAAGCTCTGCAGAAGAACTTGAAGATGCGCTCACTAATGCATTTAAGTTCGACAGCCAAGTATTGGTAGAGCAGTGGATCACGGGTCGTGAATTTACCATTACGGTCTTGGGTGATGAAGTACAACCTGTGATTGAAATGAGCACCCCAAACGGATTTTATGACTACCAAGCTAAATATCAGTCAAGTAGTACGCAATATCATTGTCCTGCTGATTTATCACCATCGGATACTCAAAAATTACAAGCGATGGCGCTTGATGCGTTTGATTTAGTAGGTGCAAGTGGCTGGGGACGAGTCGATGCGATGCAAGATGAACAAGGACATTTTTACTTACTAGAAGTGAATACCGTACCAGGCATGACAGAAAAATCATTGGTGCCAATGGCAGCAAAAGCCAACGGGGCAAGTTTTGAGCAATTAGTTGTTCGCATTTTGGAGCAAACCCTTTAATATGCATCCCTTTTTAGAGAAAGCGCAGCAACTAAAACAGCAACTTAACTGGTCGCTGATTTTTGGAGTGAGTTTTTTTCTAGCCGTGGTGATAGGGTTAATTGAAATAACCAGTGGGGTTTCGCACTGGTTAGTTGAAAATAAAGATGCACAAATTAAGCATTTAACGGTGCTGGGGAACCCTAAGTACACCGATGAAAAAGCAATAACAGCGGCAATAAAAAAAGCAGATTTAAGCAGTTTTTTTGAGCTAAACGTAAAGCAAGTTCAGCATTTAGTACAAGAGCTGCCTTGGGTTGCAACGGTATCGGTAAGAAAGCAATGGCCTGATACCATTCAAGTTTACGTGGTAGAACATCAAGCGGTTGCTCACTGGAATAGTGACTTGCTGATTAATCAAAGCGGTGACGCGTTTGAAGCAAAAAGTGATAAATTAAGTGCCACTTTACCCCAACTATATGGGCCAGAGGGCAGTGAAAAAGAAGCATGGGTAGCGTTTAAACAGTTTGATGAAATGCTCAAAGTCAATGCATTAACGCTCACTAGCCTTGCGCTATCTGAGCGGTTTTCGTGGCAACTTTGGTTAGATAACGGTGTGCGTTTAAATTTAGGACGCAAAGATAAAGCCAAACGTGTACAACGTTTTATAGACGTTTATTCACGTATAGAAAAACGTGCTGATGCACAGATAGATGCAATTGATTTACGCTACGATACCGGCCTTGCAGTGAGCTATAAGCCACTGCAAGAACAGCAATTATAATAAAGAGTAAGGCATGACTAAGTCAGCAGAAAGAAACCTAGTGATTGGATTAGACGTTGGCACTTCTAAAGTAGTGGCCACGGTAGGTGAAATCACCACAGATAACAAGCTCAGCATTGTTGGCGTGGGGAGCCAAGTATCTCATGGAATGGATAAAGGCGGTGTTAACGATTTAAATTTAGTGTCTGAGTCTATTCGCCGCGCTATAGATGAAGCCGAATTGATGGCTGATTGTCGTATTAGCTCGGTTTATTTGGGTATTTCTGGCAAGCATATTCAGTGTCAGAACGAAAGCGGTGTTGTGGCTATTAATAACACCGAAGTAACCGATGAAGACATTGAAAATGTAATACACATTGCTCGTTCAGTGCCAATTTCAGCTGAACGCAAAATGTTGCATGCTTTGCCGCAAGAGTACAGCATTGACATGCAAGAGGGGATTAAAAACCCACTCGGCATGAGCGGTGTGCGCATGGAAGCACGCGCGCACATTATTACCTGCTCCAACGACATGGCTAAAAATATAGAAAAATGTGTTGAACGTTGCGGGCTTGAAGTTGACCAACTTATATTCACAGCGCTTGCTTCGTGTTATTCCGTACTGACGGATGACGAAAAAGAGTTAGGTGTTGCGGTGCTTGATATTGGTGGTGGTACTATGGATATCACTATTTATATTAATGGTGCGCTGCGTCATTCGGCGGTTATTCCGGTGGCAGGTAACCAAGTAACCGGTGATATTGCAAAAATATTTCGTACACCTATATCACATGCTGAGTCACTCAAAGTACAATATGCCTGTGCAAGTAGCCAAATGGCGAGCAGCGAAGACACGATTGAAGTGCCAAGCGTAGGTGGGCGACCAGCAAGACTGATGTCTAGGCACACGTTATCAGAAGTGGTTGAGCCACGTTTTAGAGAATTATTTGAACTGGCGATGGAAGAAATTCGTCGTTCAGGATTAGAAGACCAAATTGCAGCAGGTCTCGTCATTACTGGCGGAACTGCTAAAATGACTGGCGCAATGGAAGTGGCTGAAGATATTTTTCAGATGCCAGTAAGAATAGGTAAACCAATTGGTGTAGTAGGTTTAACTGATTATGTTGATGATCCATCGTACGCAACCGCTGTAGGTTTGTTACAATACGGGCGTACTATGCAGTCGATGAATGCACAAAAGTCGAAAGCGGATGATAATAATAATTGGTGGAACCGCATCACAAAATGGTTTCAAGGCGAGTTTTAGTACTCAAGTCGGAGAGTAAATATGTTTGATATAATGGAACAACACAGCGAAGAAGCTGTAATAAAAGTAATCGGTGTTGGTGGCGGCGGCGGTAACGCAGTTGAGCACATGGTAAAACAACAAATAGAAGGTGTTCGTTTTATTGCAGCGAATACGGATGCACAAGCATTACGTAATTCAGCCGCTGATGTAACGGTACAATTAGGTACGCAAATAACCTCTGGGTTAGGTGCGGGTGCAAACCCTGAAGTAGGCCGTCAGTCGGCTGAAGAAGACGCAGAAACGATTCGTGCCAGCCTTGAAGGCGCCGATATGGTATTTATAGCGGCAGGTATGGGCGGCGGTACAGGGACCGGAGCAGCGCCAGTCGTGGCTAAAATAGCTAAAGAGCTGGGCATTCTAACCGTGGCAGTTGTAACGCGTCCATTTGATTTTGAAGGTAAAAAACGTGCTGCTGCTGCAGAGCAGGGGATTAGCGAATTGTCTGAAATCGTGGACTCGTTAATTACTATTCCAAATAACAAATTACTAAAAGTATTAGGTAAAGGGACAACTTTACTGGATGCGTTTGCTAAAGCAAATGACGTATTATTTGGTGCGGTACAGGGTATTGCTGAGCTAATCACACGCTCGGGTCTAATTAACGTGGATTTCGCCGACGTACGTACTGTTATGTCTGCAATGGGTACAGCCATGATGGGGACTGCATCTGCCTCGGGTCCTGATCGTGCACAAGAAGCAGCAGAAGCGGCTATTTCAAGCCCATTATTAGAGGACGTTGATTTAACCGGTGCTAAAGGTATCTTGGTTAATATTACTGCCGGCATGGATATCGCGATTGAAGAATTTGAAATCGTGGGTAATCACGTTAAGGCGCTAGCGTCTGAAAACGCAACGGTGGTTGTGGGTGCGGTAATCGACCCTGAAATGACAGACGAGCTACGTGTAACGGTTGTTGCAACTGGCTTAGGCGGCGATCGTCGTCCGCAGTTTGGTATTGTAGATAACGGCTTTAAAAAAGCATCAGGTTCTGATGTAGCCAGTTCAAGCACGCAAACGAGCAGCAGCATGTATGTACCTAGCTTTGCAAGCCAAGGCACAAGCACGACTGAAGAGCCTGCCACGACATCGCAAACAGAATCAAAAGAGCAAAGCACATCGACGAGCTCTTCAAGTTCTTCAGCGAATACGTCGTCAAGTAGTGCTAAGAAAACAGATAAATCTGAAGGTGGCGATTATTTCGACATCCCTGCTTTTTTACGTAAACAAGCAGATTAATAAAAAACAGTACTTTTGTGCGAAATGTGAACGAATATTGTAGTTATACCGTATTTATGCTACACTCCGCCGTCTAACTGTAATATATACTAAAGTGAGCGAACCTATGATTAAACAGCGTACGATTGCACAAGTAGTCAAAGCCATAGGAATTGGACTTCATAAAGGTGAGAAGGTCACAATAACTCTCCGACCTGCGAGCGCAAATACTGGGATTGTATTTCGTCGTGTCGACCTTGATCCGGTTGTTGATTTTGAAACAACACCTGAAGCCGTTGGTGATACGCAATTGTGTACCTGTTTAATTAACAAAGATGGCGTTCGCTTATCGACTACTGAGCACTTAATTGCGGCGGTTGCGGCAATGGGAATCGACAATTTAATTGTTGAACTTGATAGCTCAGAAGTACCAATAATGGATGGTAGTGCATTGCCATTCATTTATTTATTACAAAAAGGCGGCATTGAAGAGCAAAATGTTGCAAAACGCTTTATTCGTATTAAAGAAAAAGTACGTATTGAAGAAGGTGATAAATGGGCCGAAGTAGAACCTTACGACGGATTCCACATCGATTTCGAAATTGCCTTCGATCACCCTGCAATCAATGAAAGCCGCCAACGTGTTGGTTTAGATATTACGGCACAAAGCTTTACTGAAGAGATAAGCCGTGCACGTACTTTTGGCTTTATGAAAGACATTGAATACATGCATGCTAACAACCTAGCACTAGGTGGCAGCATGGATAGTGCAGTGGTACTTGATGAATTTAAAGTTTTAAATCCGAACGGTTTGCGTTACGCAGACGAGTTCGTCAAGCATAAGATACTAGACTGTGTAGGTGACATGTTTATGACAGGTCACAACCTTTTAGGCAAAGTAACCGCATTTAAATCAGGCCATGATTTAAATAATAAGTTACTACGCAAAATTATGGCAACAGAGTCAGCATGGGAGTGGGCAACCTTTGAAACGCCTGTGACGATGCCTGCCCCCGGCCTTGAGCTAGCTAACGCCTAATTAGTTAATCACTTATATACAGTTATAAAAAATGACGCTTATTAGCGTCATTTTTTGTTTGTTAATTAGCTAAACAGCTAAATTACACTCAGGCTTTTATTATCAAAGTCCTAATATAGTTTGCAACTGTTTAAGCTGGGTTACCTGATATGTTGGTTTAATTCCCTCAGGCAAGTTCACGCCAGGATGTTGCAGCCAACAAGTGTCAATTCCCACATTTTGACCGCCAAGAATATCACTGCTGGCGGTATCACCGACCATTAAAATTTGCTCTTTCGGTGGATTACCCATTAAGTTAAAGGTGTGCTCAAATATCTCTTTTGCAGGTTTAGCAATGCCGACTTGCTCAGAAATAACCAACCAGTCAAACATATCTTGCAGCCCTGTATGCGCTAGGCGACGTGCTTGTAACTGAGAAAAACCATTGGTAATAATGCCCAGCTTGGCATGGGGTTTAAGGGCATTTAATAATTCAACGGCGCCGGGTAAAGGCATACAAATTTCGGCCATAGCTGATAAAAAATCATCATTGAGCTGTTGAGCTGGCACATCTAGTTTATTTGCCAGTTCGCTAAAACGAGTTACTTGTAAGTGACTTGAGGTGATCTCGTTGTTTTGATAAGCAATCCATAATGACTTATTGGTGTTTTGATAATGGGCATAATCTGCCTCGGTAAAATCCATGTCATAGGTTGCTAGCATGTTTTTAAGGCCAGCAAAGGCATTAAAGCTAAATAAGGTTTCGTCGGCATCAAATAATACGTAGTTATACTTCATTAAAACATCCGTTATTGATTATATAGAGTGGGATTAAGAAAAGGCGCCATGGCGAGTGTCAGCGCTTGAGTATAGGTACTTTCTCGTGTTGCATGATGATCAGTTAACAAGCCAATAGCACCCCCTTGCTGTTTAATATTGGTGGTATTAAAGGCTTTATCCATCACGTCACCAAGCTCTTCACCTTGAAGCAATGCTTTATAAAACACAGTGGGCAGGGGTAAGTTACTGCTTCGGCCTGTAACTTGCTGTGCGCCATTATCAATAACTACATAGGCAAAGGTTGCCGCACCATAGCTAAATTGCGCTGCACCACCTTCCATCGCCACATAGTAGTCTGCCTGATAGTGGTTTTTACAGCAATTAACGCGATTTTGTGCCCCTAAGCAGGTTTGCTCTTCACCTAAGGGTTGATCGGGTACCTCTGAGGGCGCGTGAACACCACTACATTCGATTACACGCTCAGGAAAATACATCGCAAAAATATGTTTAGCGGCATTGATTTTTACTGGGTTTTTAGACCCAACAATAATTTTAATTGATTGCGACATATTAAACTCGTCATACTTAAAATCAGCAGTGTACGTGAGTTAGGGTTCACAAAAAAGAGTCTAAATAGGAATTTCAGGCGGGGCTAACTTTGCTAAGGCGCGTTTTTTCAAAATAATATCTTTTATTAGAGGCGTGAGCACCAGTTCCATCGCGAGACCCATTTTACCACCAGGCACCACTAAGGTGTTTATACGCGACATAAAACTGCCTTCAATCATCCGCAAATAATACGGAAAATCAACATCATCAATCCCCCTAAAGCGAATCACAACAAAGCTTTCATCAAGGGAGGGGATATCTTTAGCGCTAAATGGGTTGGAAGTATCAACGGTGGGGACTCGCTGAAAGTTAATATGGGTACGAGAAAATTGCGGCGTTATATGATTAATGTAGTCATCCATACTGCGCACAATAGAGTCCATGACTTTTTCACGAGAGTGGCCGCGTTCTGAGGTGTCGCGAATGAGCTTTTGGATCCATTCAAGGTTAATAATAGGCACCATGCCTATGAGTAAATCAACATGTTTAGCAACATCATGATCTTCATCAACTACACCGCCATGTAGACCCTCGTAAAACATCAGATCTGTATTTTGCTCAAGTTCTTGCCATGGGGTAAATGTCCCAGGTAACTGGTTATAAGGCACGGCTTCATCAAAGGTGTGTAAATAACGACGAAGTTTTCCTTCGCCTGTTTCACCGTATTTAGTAAATAAGTCTTCTAAGGCGCCAAAGTCGTTAGCTTCTCGGCCAAAATAGCTAATGTGTTTACTTTCTTGCTGTGCTTCACGAATTTTTTTGTCCATTTCAGGACGTGTATAACGATGAAAGCTATCACCTTCGATAAATGCCGCATTGATATCAAGGCTACGGAAAATATGCTTCACGGCGTTAGTGGTGGTCGTTGTGCCCGCTCCAGATGAACCGGTGATTGCAATAATAGGGTGTTTAGCTGACATGTTTGTTCTCTTTTTTATGACCCGTTAGTTATAAAGAGTTGACTGACTTAGGTCAAGTGACGTCATTAGTAAATAACGTTATCATGAGGTGCTTAAAATTAAAACGAGAGAAAGCATGAAACTGATTAAACCATTGTTAGGGCTTATAGCTATAAATGCTTTAACGCTAGATATTGCTCAGGCAAGTATGCCTAAAAGCCAAATTTTGCTCGCCGATTTAAATACTCCGCATGGTATACGTGTAAGCATTGTTAGTGATAAAACGAGCTATAACAATCAACCCCATTTAACCGACACCGGCCTATACTATACCCGAGAAATAATCAGTAATGACCAGAGTCAAACAGATATTGCGCTTTACAGCTTATCATCAAAACAAACGTCTATGGTCACTAATACGCCACAAAGTGAATACTCGCCCACTTTAACACCGGATGGGCAGCACTTATCGGCGATTGTCGTTGAAGACGATGGTAAACAAAAGCTATGGCAATATCCGTTGGCACCCGAGTTGGCTGCAAGTCGTATTTTTGATTGGATTGAACCTGTAGGCTATCACGCTTGGGGAAGTAACAACGATTTAGTGATGTTTATTTTAGGCGAACCACACACTTTGCAATATACCTCGGTTGCTGCGGCAAAAGGTGAGGTGGTAGCAAGCGATATTGGTCGCACGCTTATTTATAATAAAGCGCAGGCTGAGTTTTTATTTAGCCATAGTAAACACGGGCAGCATCACTTAGCGCGTTTTGATCCACAAACTAAGCAAGTTACCGATATACTTAGACTGCCAAACCAAGTACAAGACTTCATCTTAAAAGATGAAAATACCATTGCTTACGCAATTAAAAACCGTGTTTACCAGCGTAAATTAACACGCGGCTCTGCTATATCGCAGTGGCTTGATTTAAGCCAATATTGCGATACTGAAATAAGCCGGTTGAGTTATAAAAATCAGCAATTAGCGTTTGTGTGTAGTGAATAAATAAATTTCGGACTTTCACTCATGCATGAGTTAGTCTAGGGTCTGTTGACCTTTGCGGATTACAATTTGTTCAAACTAGGGGCGGTTTAATCGCGGCGCGAGGTTTGTAACCTAGTGGGCTAAGTCAAAACTGAGCAAAGCTTCCGCGTCCTGCTCACGCCCCTTACCTACATCCATGTAGGCAACAAAGAGTAAATCGCCCCTAGGCAGAACCCGAAGGGCAGTGCCTGTTTGGCATTGATGCTGCGTTATCGCCTATTTATGGGGAATAACCACATCACATATGCTTTACCTTGGCTAAATACCAAACAGACTGCTGCAAATTTAACTTTGAAAGGTCAACAGATCCTAACCCCCTATTAAATAAAAAGGAAAGTCACGTGGCATTTAGTGCAGACGAGTTAACCGAGCAGCTGATCAAACTAGAGTGTAGAAGTAACTTTAAAATAAAAAACATAGCTGAGTATATGCTAGTAAACTCTAAAGAGGCGTTTTATACCCATGCTGAAGCAGGTAAAGGTAAAATTGTGATCCGCCCGGCATTTGAAGTGTTTAGCGATGACTTTACTGATATTGATGGGGTTGTGCGTACTCAAGGCTATTTTCATAGCAGTGAAATGACCCGTTTTCCTACCCGTATTTATAAAAGTACGCAGCCTATTCATTATGGTGTCGCTTTTAAAATTAACTCTGAACAAGCGGCAAAAGAGTTTATAGCTAAGCTAACGATGATTATTGGCGGTTAATAGAGTGGTGCAGGGCTAAAGGCAAAAGGTGCAAGATAAAATCTTTAACCCTTAACCCTTAACCCTTAACCCTTAACCCTTAACCTATGTCTTTAATTACTACCTCTAAAAGCGCAGCGCCTCTTAACCTCTTTGTGAATAAATTTTTTAAGATCTTATTACACAAAGAGAAGACAATGAGAAGTAAATGAGAAAACATCAGCCATTAGCCCGAGTTTGAGGTTTTCGGCCCGTTACTCGTCGCCCGCAGCCCGCCATCCTTTAAACTTTAACTTATTTGCTATTTAAAAAGCTATTGACTGATTTCAGTTCACGGTTTTTAAGTGCAATACAGTCATTGGTACTCTCTGCAAGTTTACTTAATGTACGCGCATAACCGGGTACAGCTTCCAGTTTAGCGTCAAAGAAACTTTGCGTTGTAGCTAAACTGTCAGCGTCACAGCTGGCGGTAGTAAAGTAAGGTAAGTTTGGCACAAAAAATGGTGGCAAGCTTGCTGTTACTTTATCGTAGTTGTTATAAATCCAATCAATAAACAGTGCTTGGCGTTCATCGGTGTAACTTTGACCCGATAAAATAGTACGCATATCAGAAGCCGTTACTTCGTCTGTTAAGCTATACGCCAGTACCGCTTTTTGTAGTTCAGGTTTACCAAAGTAACCCATTGCTGCCAGCATATTGGTACGCACTTGTGGATCTTTGGTGGTTTTAAAGGTTGTCATAAACTGATCTAGCAACGCCTTATCCCCATGAAAAGCCGCAAGACGTAAATAAGTACCTGCTAAATAAGGATCTACCTTTTGTGGATCGTTTAAGTAAGCTTGTGTTTGCTGTTTGGCTTTATTGATCACATTTTTATCTTCACCATCAAACCCTAAGCGTGATACCACCGCGGCACGAAGTTGAGCTACTGCGCCATCTTCGCCCATTTTTGCTTCTAGGCCATATTTTTTAGCGGCAGGCATCACCGCATTTTGAATAAACGTAGGCCATAAATCTTTATTGCTATCGTCTTTAAAAGTACGCTGCTGTGACGCTAAATAACCTAAAGCAGTATTAGCAACACGCGGATGACTATCGCTGGCAAATACTTCAAGCGTTTGCATTAATTTAGCCGCTGAAATGACACCGGCATCAAGTAGGGCATCTGTTGCCGATAATAGGGCTAAGCGTTCACGGTCGTTTAATACCCTAGCTGCATTATCTATTAACGCATTAAATTGCGCATCATCCATTACCCAACGGTAATAACCTAGCGCGCCTTGATCTGGATAAATCCACTCTGGTTCAAAGTCTAATGCTAGCGTTTGGCTTTGTTTATTTAATAATACATTGGCTGTTTGTACTTTATCGCCAGCACCATATTTAATCGCAACCGGTACATTCCACAGTTGAGCAGGGGCTTCAACACCGGCATTGGCAAAACGACTTTGCGAAATCGTAATGCTTTTACCTTGCTGCTTAACGTTAATTAGCGGGAATGACGACTGTTCAATAAACGATTTTAAAACGCTCGCTACATCTTTATTTGAAGCCTTACCAAGTGCTTCCCATAAATCGGCAGCTTCTGCATTTTTATAGGAGAATTCTTTTAAGTAGTTCTGAATACCAGCTTGAAATGCCTCTTCGCCAATCCAGTTTTCAACCATCGCCAGTACTGAGCTGCCTTTGCTGTAGGCAAGGCCTAAACCGTCCATAATATCGGCTTCGGTTTTAATTGGTTTACGAATTGGCTTAGTGCTTAAACGTGCATCTAACGCCATTACGTTGTTTTGTGGTAAATCTAGGTGTGATTCAAACTCAGGATTAAGCTGCTTAGTAATTTTTGCCGCCATCCAGCTTGCAAACGCCTCGTTTAACCATAAGTCGTTCCACCACTTCATAGTCACTAAGTTACCGTACCATTGGTGAGCTAATTCATGGGCAATAATAGAGACATTACGTTGTTTTTTACTACGCGTTGCAGCTTCTAAATCAACCAGAAGAATATCTTCGCGGTAAGTCACTAAGCCTGAGTTTTCCATAGCGCCAAACGGAAACTCTGGAACAGCCACTGAATCTAGCTTTTTATATACATAAGGAATACCAAAGTACTCTTCAAGTGCGCCCAGTACTTTAGGCATGTTCTCTTTTGCATATTGCGCTAAATGAATTTTACCTTGTGGGGTGATCACACGCCCAGGAATAGGCATGCCTTTAATTTCTAGCTCTTCAAATGGACCTACAGCCATAGCCACTAAGTAAGATGGAATTGGTGGCGTTTTATCAAAGTAATGGGTGGTCATATCGCCATTCACCGTCGTTTTTAGCTCAGGTGTATTTGAATACACTTTTTGTGAGGTGGGGGCGGTAATGGTTAACTGAAACGGAATTTTATAGCTTGGTTCGTCAAACACCGGAAATGCACGGCGCGCATCACTCATTTCAAATTGCGTGAACAAGTACGGAACGCCTTGATCTAGGGTTTTATATAACCCCACACTCTGGCGGTTATAAGGCGCTGAAAAATCTATTTTTAAGGTGTATTTACCTGGCTGAATTTGCTCTTCACAGCTAAATTTAACTTTACCTGTTTTAAGCATTTCGCTGTTTAAATCACAGTTTTGCTCACCTAGGAGTTGCACCATTTTAGTTGCATAATCAACACCATTGAGCTCAATGTAGTGTGTTGGTTTGAGCACTTCTAAGCTGATCTCGGTCATTCCTGCAAAGGTATCCTGACTTGGGTCGAGCGTTAAAGCGACTTTTTGTGAACTTGGCTTTGCGAGTTTTTCAATGACGAATTCGTTAGCGTGAGCAGCATTCATCGCAAGCGCAACGCTCACGGTTAAGAGGCTTTTTAAAAACATAGTTATCCCTAGATTTTTTGTTGTTAGAAACAGTCATATAGACGGCACTTCATCCTAACAGCTTTTTTTACTAGAGTAAGCGCAGATCGCTAAGGAAAAGAGTAACAAAGTTTGTCAGTGGCTATCTCGGGCTAAAAACCGCTGCCAATGAATATGGGAATTGATAACCCGGATCTGTTGTAGTACCTTATTTAACAAGGCTATATCGTTAAAGTTATCATGAGGGTAATCATTAAAGCCCATTAAATAATTAAAGCAGTCTTTGTTGCCTGCTTGCAGGGCATAAATACGAATTTGCTGTTCAAAGTTAAGCCGTAAGCTACTAATGGCGGTTTTCATACCGAGTTGATCCACCGAAGGAATTGCACATTTTTGCAAATACCCCGCGCGTTCACCTTCTCCCGAAAACCATATGCGCACTTTTTCGCTATAGCGCCCTGTTTTAGCAGGAAGATCGAACATTAAACGGGAGTGATTTTGTGCTTTTACATAAGCTAAATAGTCATTAAACCCAGCGCTAATAAGGGCGTGATGAACAGGCACTAAACGTGGCTTAATTTTACCGTGGGTATGAAAACTAAAACAGAGAATATTATTTTTAAGTATTAGGTCATCAAGGGTTAAGCAGCCAATTTCATCACTGTAAGCGCCACTGTAATAAGCAATTAAGGGCAGCCAAAAATGCCAGTGTTTAGCTTGTTCGCGGGCAAGCCGTGTATCACTATAAATATATCCGTTATAGAGCGTATGCAGCTCCATAGCTGAAAATGGACGACGACCAAGATGGGTTTTCAACGTATTACCTTGACAGTTTTTATTATTTTTATACCCCAACTAACCGTTGCTGTTAGTTGGGATAATGTCAGCGAACTAACGCCTAAAACTTATTCGCTTAGCGCGCGAGCTAAACCAACTGGTTCAATTTCTACACACACCTGATCGTCATTCCAATTTAAACCCACTAATGCATCATCAGATTTTAGGTCTTCAACCCAATCATCTAAAAACTCATCAAGGTTTATTTCTACAGGGCTGTAGTCTTGCCACTCTTCTTTACATTGTGCTTGTGCTGCGTCTTGTGATTCCCACAGTAAAAGTACATCGGTGTCGTCAAACTGATTTGACTCACATACAACAAAGCCACCATCATCGGCACCCAGTGCCCAGATCTGCTCACTAACACGTACTTTTTCTACAAAGCTAACTAGTTGTGATTCAATTTCGATATCGCTCATGTATCCACCTTTTAAAATTTAAGTCGAGGGTTGGTATTTTTAGCCGCTTGACGCTGACTAAACGCTTCATAAAACTTAACTAATTGCGGCTGCGCGCTAAAATCAGTGAGTTCACGAAAGCATATCCAATCAAGTAAGCAGTATAAACTGATGTTGAGGCATTCACAGCTTTTAAATTCATCATCGCATAAATGATCATTTAAATAGTGTAATGTTTGCGCAACTCGCTCATTTTGCAGATTAAAAAACAGCTTATCGGCTTGCGTATCAAATCCAGAACGTTGGCATAACAGTAATTCAACGAATGAATCATTGCAGACATTGATGCTAGGGCCTGTTGACCTTTACGGATTAAAATTTCTTCAAACTAGGGGCGATTTAATCGCGGCGCGAGGTTTGTAACCTAGTGGGCTAAGTAAAAACCGAGCAAAGCTTCCGCGTCCTGCTCACGCCCCTTACCTACATCCATGTAGGCAACAAAGAGTTAATCGCCCCTAGGCAGAACCCTTCGGGCAGCGCCTGTTTGGCATTAATGCTACGTTATCGCCTATTTATGGGGAATAACCACACCACATAGGCTCTGCCTTGCCTAAATACCAAACAGACTGCTGTAAATTTAACCTTGAAAGATCAACAGGCCCTAATTAAAAAGTGCTCTTGAGGCCATGTAAGTGGGGGTTGCTGGGTTTTTTCAAGTAAATAACGCAGTATGGTATTTGAATCACTTAGGGTAAGCGTGTCATCGACCAATATAGGAATTTTGGCTGCTGGATTTTTTGTGACCACCAACGGCCGATCGTCTTTAGAAAAAATATCGAGATTAATAAATTCAAGCGCACAATTGTTTTGTTGTGCCCAGATTCTAATACGGCGAACATAAGGGGAAGGAATAGAGCCAAATAGTTGCATAATGGGGCTTTTGCCAACTCCACATAAATAAAAAGCCGCTGATGCGGCTTTATTAATAAATCGATTTACTTACTCTGAGCGGCTGGTTATTTCTAATAAATGGTAACCAAACTGTGTTTGTACAGGGCCTTGTACTTGATTTAGCGGCGCTGAAAATACCACCTTGTCAAATTCAGGCACCATCATACCTGGGCCAAACTCACCTAATGCACCACCATCTTGACCTGATGGACAATTAGAGTGCAGTTTAGCGAGTTCTGCAAAGTCTTCACCTTGCTCAATTTTATCTTTAAGGTCTAAACATTGTGCTTCACTGTCTACGAGTATGTGCCTTGCACTTGCAACTGCCATAAGTTCTCCTACCTGTAAGTTTAGTTTTTTAAATTTGATAGCAACATCTTAGTAAGGTTAAACTGAAAACACAAAGTTAAAATGCACTTTTGATTGCGCTTTCTAGTTTTGCTGAATCCGGTGCTACGCGGCTGTTAAAGCGCGTAATCGTTTTGCGATCGGCCGATACCACGTATTTATAAAAGTTCCAGTTTGGTGAACTGGTTTGGGCGTTTAAATGCTTAAAAATAGGGTTTGCGTCACTACCACGTACTGCGCTGGTGGCCAGCATAGGGAAGGTAACACCATAATTTACATAACACACTTTTGCGGTATCTTTTTCATCGTTCTCTTCTTGAAAAAAATCATCTGATGGAAAGCCTAATACCACCAAGCCTTCGTCTTTGTATTTATTATAAAGTGCTTCTAAACCTTCAAATTGCGGCGTAAAACCGCAGTTACTCGCAGTGTTAACAATTAAAAGAGGCTGGTTCTTAAAATCACATAAGTTAATGGTTTCAGTTGAGCGCAACTTTCTAAGTGAAACATTCGTGAAGTCATTGCAGGTGTTTGCATCTAATGAAGGGGGGGGCGAGTCTGCGGCATATGTATTTAGCGAAACACAACTTAACGCGAGGGTTAAACCAAGTATTATTTTTTTTATCATGCTATTACCTTAAGTGCGTTTTTAGAGTATTTATGTAACTTATCATACGCTACTATAGGCTAAATTGATCAATTTTACTTTATTTTCTATGACTATACGTTTAGCAAAACCTGATGATTTAACTGCCATTGTTGCTATTTACAATGAAACTATCCCTAGTCGAATGGTCACCGCCGATACCGAAGAGGTGACCGTCGCTGATAAACAACCTTGGTTTGATAGCCATACTGCTCAACGCCCTATTTTTGTTTACTGTGAGAACAACCAAGTATTAGCGTGGCTTAGTTATAAATCGTTTTATGGTCGCCCAGCTTACGATGGCACCGTTGAGTTAAGCATTTACATTACGGCAGCAGCCCAAGGAAAAGGGTTGGGTAAAAAGCTGATGCAATTTGCACAACAACAAGCCAAGCAGCTTAATATCGAAGTATTACTTGGGTTTATTTTTAGTCACAACGAACCGAGCATTAAATTATTTAAGCATTTTGATTTTGCAGTATGGGGAGAGCTGCCTAACGTAGCAAGAATGGACAATCAGCTGTACAGCCTGACTATTTTTGGTAAGCATTTAACCTAGTACCATAACAAAAGGCAGCAAAATTCACTTTTACGTAGGTGATTATGCTAAACCAAAAATTCTAGACTATGCTGAAAAGGTGTTTAATTAACTCTTTAAAGTGTGTCTAAATGGCGAGAAAAATACTTATTATTGATAGCAGTAGCATGATTGCTATGCGCTTAAAAGTGTTGTTAGAACTAATTGGCTGCCAAGTTGAATTAGTCCACTTTGCTATGTTTGATGAAAATACAGACATAGACATTTATGACTTACTGGTATTTTCTCAAGGCGTGCCAACCGATGTTGTATCGATAGTTGTTGAGAAAGCGACTTATCAATCATTTTTGTTATTAGCGCCAAAAGCAGAATCAGGGGAGTTGCTTAGCGCATTTTCCAAATTAAATGACTTGATACCCAATGCCACCATTATCTACCCCTTCTTTTCTAATAAAGAAATAACGTCTTTAATTGAGGCCTTATTAGAGATAGGTCCAGATCACATTTTTAAACTACCGACAATTTTACTCGTTGACCATGTTAATGAGCGATTAGAGTCACTCAAAAGTAGCCTTTATGGCGCTCATATTGAGGTATACACCGCAACAAACCATGATGAAGCAATTAATATTGCCAAGCTCAGGAGTATTGATATTTTAATCAGTGACTTTAGCTTACAACCGGGTTCTGGTTTAGAGATATTTTCGAGTTTAAAAAAAATACAACCGCATAGTCGTTGCTTGTTAGTAACCTCACGCCCTGAACAATCTATGTTAGAAGCCATTCGCCAAGGTGTTGAAGATGTTTTAATCAAGCCTTTAAATGACAATGTGTTACTACAAGCTGTACATAAATTATGGCAAACCGAGCTGCTAAAACGTCACAATGCTGAGCTAGTAGAAAGATTACAAGAAACAGTTGATGTGCTGATTGAAAAAGACAGCCTACTGCAGGTCATTTTTAAAAATACCCCCGATCCTATTTTATTATTTGAACGCAAAGGCAAGATAGTCGAGGCCAATGATGCTTGCTTAAAATTATTTAATTTAAAGTTTAAAAAGCTCATTGCTCACTCGTTATTTCATTTTTTAGATGATGACTCGGTGCAGGCAATAAAAGATAAAATCTCTACATTAAACAGTAATCGTCAGTTTAGTTGTGACTTACACATTGTAAATAAAGACGGAAGTAAAATTCCGCTAGTTGGATCATTTAATGAAATAGACCACCATGGCGAAATAGCGTTAGCGGTTATTTTTAAAAATGTTAGCCATTTAAAACAAAAAGAAGATCTACTGTTGGAAGCCAAAGATCTTTTAGAAGAGCAAGTAAGGGCACGTACTTCACAGCTTGAGCATGCGAAAAATATTGCCGAAGCGGCTAATCTAAGTAAATCAGAGTTTTTGGCAAATATGTCGCATGAGCTAAGAACCCCTATGCACTCTATATTGAGCTTTTCACGTTTTGGTATTAGCAAGTTACAAGAGGGTGATTTTAGCAAAGATAAACTTTTGAAGTATTTAACTCGTATTGAATCAAGTGGGCAAAGACTACTATCGTTACTTAATAATTTACTCGACCTTTCTAAATTAGATGTTGGTAAATTTCCATTCAACCCACGGGCTTATGATTTAGCGACTATTGTTAAAACCAGTATTGATGATGTTGCCGGTATTGCTATTGAAAAAGATATAAATATTGTTTTTAGCTCTGATAACGCGCCGATTGTTGCACAGTGCGATGAAGAGCAAATAAATCAGGTTTTGAGAAATGTATTGAGTAATGCACTCAAATTTAGTGAAGAGCACAGTACTGTTGAAGTTGTAATGCAAAGAGACGATGACAATGCAAACATTGCAGTGATAGATAGCGGTATTGGAATACCTGAAGAGGAACTTGAAACGGTTTTCAATAAATTTGAGCAAAGCAGTAAAACGAATAGTGGTGCAGGTGGAACCGGGTTGGGTCTTACCTTGTGTCGTGAGTTTGTTTCATTGCATCAAGGCAGTATTAAAGCATGCAATAACAGCCTTGGTGGAACAACAATTTCGATTCAAGTTCCTTTAGAAATAAACTTAGATGAATACCTAGCTGATGAGCAATTAGTGAAAAATAGCGGCTAACAATCGAATTTTTTTAATTTATATGGATGAAAAATTATGGCTTTAACTAAAATTCTTGCAGTCGACGATGAACCATTTAACCTCGAAATAATTGAAGAAATATTAGAGGATCTTGATTTTGAACTTAAGCTAGCTTCAAGCGGCCCTGAATGCTTAAGTATGGTTGAAGAGTATATGCCTCAAGTTATATTACTTGATGTAAGTATGCCAAAAATGAATGGTTATGAAGTATGTAAAGAGCTTAAAGCTAACCCCAATACCCATGACATCATCGTGATGTTTGTATCTGCAAGAGGTACGGTTGAGGAGCGCATGGAAGGTTATTCAGTAGGCGCGGAAGACTATATTGTAAAACCGTTTGGGCACGACGAATTAAAGCAAAAACTGAATAAACTAAATCAAGTCTTAATAGAAAAACAACAGCTTGAAAAGCAAGTAAAAGAAGCGACCTCTACCGCCTTTAATGCCATGGCAAATAGCAGCGAAATGGGTCAGATAGTAAATTACATTGAAAATATTGGTTTTATTAACGATATACAAGAGCTTGGCAAAGCATTAGTAGAATGCTTACAGGCATTTGGCCTACAAAGTAATATTGAATTTAGATGTAACGATACTAAGTCGCACTTTGCGCTCAATGGGGTGTGTTCGCCAATTGTAATTGAGTTATTTGAAATGCTTAAAAGCAAAGGACGACTGCATGAGTTTTCTCATCGCATTTTGGTTAACTACGAGCTTGTGAGTTTACTGATTTTAAATATGCCAGAGCATGACGAGCAAAAGCACGGACGCATACGTGATCATATTTGCTTTATTGTAAGTGTAACCGAGCAACAATTACGAGCCATTACCACTAAGCAGATGCTGGTATCGCAGCAGGAGCGGTTAAATAAAGTTGCCGGTACTGTGCATAGTAAGTTTCATCGTTTAATTGGGATGTTGAACGACAGTCGTATTAATAATGAAAAAGTATTTAAGCATTTACAAGAAGAACTCGAAGAGCGGATCCCAACTATGGGATTGGATGAAGACCAAGAAATTTTTATTTATAAAAAAGTAGACGAAACCATACAAAACTCGGTTGCACGTCAGGAGTCAGTAGATCAAGTTAAAAAAGCCTTTGCAGAAATAGAGCAAGATCTTGCTTTATTGTTGAAAGGTTAAAGGTGCGGGTTACGGGCTGCGAGGCGCGGGGTAAATTCCTTGCTACGATTAGGCAGATAGCTTGTATCAGCGACATTATGTCGCGTTTTTTAGGCAATAGGCTTATGCGTCTCTGGGTAGGCCTTTTTCAACAATCCGTATTAGCCGTGCTGTTTTGCGCAGCTTTTGTCTTTGTTTATCATGTTGCTGGGTAAGTGCCCATTCTATGTGCTCATTCACCATGTCACTGACCGTTTTGCGTTTATCTTCAAGTGCATGAATAATCGCTGGGCTAAAATCTGCGTTGCCTAAGCCAACCGCTATATTTCGTAACCAACGCTCATGGCCAATACGCCGAATAGGGCTGCCCTCGGTATTTGTTAAAAAGGTAGTTTCATCCCAGGCAAATAATGCGAGTAAGTCTTTATTTTTTAATTGTGTACGGGGGTGGAAGTCTTGCTCGTCGGTAATTTGTCCATAGCGATTCCATGGGCACACTAACTGGCAATCATCGCAACCATAAATGCGGTTACCCATTAAGGTTCGGTATTGCTCTGGAATAGCCCCTTGATGCTCTATGGTTAAATACGATATGCATTTACGTGCATCTACCACATAAGGTTCTACAATAGCGCCGGTAGGGCAAAGGGTTATACAGGCAACACATTTACCACAACCTTCGAACGTGTTTTCATCATCAATAGGCAGTGGTAAATCTACAAATAACTCGCCTAAAAAAAACCAAGAACCAGCCTCTTTATTGATTAATAAAGAATGTTTACCTCGCCAGCCAAGCCCTGCTTTTTCAGCTAATTGACGCTCAAGCACTGGCGCTGAATCAACAAAAGGCCTAAAGCCATAGTCACCTACCTGCTGTTCAATTTTTTTACCTAATTGCTTGAGCCGATTACGCATTAATTTGTGATAGTCACGGCCAAGCGCATAGCGGCTGATATAGGCTTTCTCGGTATTTTTAAGGTTTTTGGCAAAGCCTGAATCTGGCGGCAGGTAATTCATTTTTACTGAAATAACTCGTTGCGTGCCAGGGACTAGCTCGCTAGGGCGGGCGCGTTTCATTCCATGTGCAGCCATGTAATCCATTGAACCATGATACCCTGCATCAAGCCAACGCTGAAGCTGTGCTTCATGCTTAGTTAAATCAATGTCAGTAATGCCCACTTCACTAAAGCCAAGTTGTTGGCCCCATAATTTTATTTGCTGGGCTAGCTGCTCATAGTTTGGTTTTACGTCGCTCACATACTTCACACAGTTAAATGACAAGCCGCTTAATTTAGCATAATCGCGGCTTGGGTGAAATTATTATTGCCTAATCTACAAAGCGTTTTAACTGTTGTTGGGTTTGTTGGCTTAGCTTTTGTGATTGTTCAGAATCATGCAGTGCTGTATCTATTTGTTGCTTGGCTTGTTCGCCTAGCGCCACAATTTGCTCAACCGATTCATGCGTTTGGTTTTGGGTATCTTCGAGCAAGTGTACGGCATTGGCTATTTGCTGCAATTGTTGTTGATTAAGTTCAAACTCATTGAGCATTTTACCAAACCCATCAGAGGTGGTGTTAATTGATGTTTGCGCATTATTTGAGTGGTTTATTAATTGCTCTGACTCTTTATTCGTTTCATTAACGAGCTCATTCATTTGGGTAATAAAATCACTAATTTGGCGTGTTGCGTCGCTTACTTTAACCGATAGGGTACGAACTTCATCGGCAACCACGGCAAAACCTCGCCCCGCTTCACCAGCGCGTGCCGCTTCTATGGCTGCATTTAGTGCTAATAAGTTAGTTTGATCCGAAAACTCTTCAACCATTTTTAAAATACTGCGAATGTTTTCGCTGTTCTCTTTCAAGCCCGCAATCGTTTTAGAAAAACTACCCAGCATTTCATTAATAAGCCTTACCTGCTCAACTAGTTTTGATAGCTCACCAGCAGAGAGCTTTACAAAATTAAGGTGTTCATTATTGACCTGATGTACGCTATCAGTGTTGCTTACTATAGCCTGCAGGCTTTGGGTAATTTGGTTACTGGCATTAATAATGGTGTGGCTTAAATTAATTTGCTGTTCGCTTAGCTGCTCTGTGTGCTGCATTGATTGCGTTACTTGGCTATTACTTTGCACGCTTTCCTGAGCGCTGCTGTAGGTCGTACTTAATAAGCTGTTTAAATGCGTAGTAAACTGATTATATTGTTCACTTAAATCTCTAAATTCATCAAAAGTAAAATGAGGAAGTTTGGCAGCTAAGTTGGCATCTTGTTGATTAATATTAATGAGCGTATCGCGCATTGCTTTTACCGGGCGCACAATTAAAAAGCGCATATAAAAAATAGTAAAAATAAAGCCTGCAATAATAAGTAGCGCAAGTGCCCAAAATAAGCCAGTGCTTTGCTGGTTTTCGGTTAAGCTACTGTGCAACCAAAACAAAGTAATGGCTTGAAATAAAAAAACAAAACTTAAATTCCCAACTATTTTTCGGGTTAAAGTATAAAACAGTGTTTGTTCTAAAAAATTATAAATACGCATGTAGCTACTCATTAAATAGTGACCTACTAAATTATTGTTTTTATAGCATAAATGGCAATTAAATAATTAGTTATAGTTCATTTAATTGCGCTAAATAATGCTTAGTTCGTTCAGGGTCGTTAGTAAAAATACCATCAACACCACAGGCAAGCATCAGTTTAATATCTTCGACTTCATCTACGGTGTAAGCAAATACTTGTAAACCGCGCATTTTGGCATCGTCTACAAACGGTTTGTTCATAAAGTTTTTGTCAATATGAATGCTGTAGGCCTGTAAGTCTTGTGCAAACTTTGCATACTGCAATGGAATTGATGCAGTAAGTGCGCCAATTTTAAGCCACGATAAACGGCTCTTTAGCCAGTGTAGTTGATGATGATTAAATGATGAAACTAAAATATTGTCTGCGGTTATTTTTTTGTTCGCAATGTTGCTTTCAAGCACGGTTGCAAACTTTTCAAGTTCAAAGGTATGCTTTAGCTCTAAATTGAGTAAGGTTTGGTTATTATTCCAGTCTATTAATTGCTGCAAAGTAGGGACTTGTTCGCCATTTCCTGCATCAAACTGTTTAATTTGCTGGGCACTAAAGTCGCACACTTTGCCTTTGCCATTAGTGGTTCTATCGAGGTAGGTATCATGAATAATAACGTAATCATCAAGCGCGCTTTGTACATCAACCTCAATGCCATCTACATTCGCTTTTAACGCCGCTATAATGGCGCTTTGCGTATTTTCAGGAAAGTGTGTGCTTGCGCCTCTATGTGCAAATATTTTCATGGCTGCTTTTTCCGTGAAATTGACCAAGTTTCAAAGCACGCAGCACTAACAATCAGTGCGCCACCAATCAGGGTCATCACTGAGGGGCGTTCGTGCAGAATAATTATAGCCAGTATTGTGCCATAAAGGGGCTGTAAGCAAGAAATCAATCCAGCGGTTGCTGCTGATAAATGTTTTAAACTCGCTGCAAATAACGAATGCGGCATCGCAGTAAACACCACACCGGCAATAAGCAGCAATATTAAATCAGTATCATTAATTTCTGTTATGGGCACTTCAATAAAAGCACACAGCATCAGGCTTGCGACTAAGGTTTGGTAAAACATGGTTTGCGGTCCACCATACTCGCTAAAGTAGCGTTTATGAGTAATATTACGAAGAGCAAAAAATAATGCTGATACCACGCCCGTCACAACACCTAAAGTGATGTCATCGCCTAAATTAACGTTAGGGATCAATAAATAAATGCCAAAAATCACCACTACAGCACTTATTATATCTTTTGTTTTGGGCTTACTTTTATTAAATAGGGGCTCTAAAAATACCGTGATCACGGGATAGGTAAAAAAGGCTAACATGCCCACGGTAATTCCCGCCAATTGCATGCCTACAAAATAGGTTACCCAGTGAATACCTACGGCAACGCCTAATAAAATGGCAATCACATAATCTTTAGCGCGATGCAGCTTAATTGGTTTTTTTTGCAAAGTTAGTAGCACACAAATTGCCAGCCCAGCGATAGCCGCGCGATAAGCGGTAATATCTAATGCATTCAAACCAATTAGCTTTGCGAATAAGGCGGTACCGCCAAATAAAAGGACGGCAATGTGTAAGTAAATTAAGCTTTGTTGTTGGGACTGCATTAAATTTTCCAGGTCACTTTTTTTGGCTATATTAGCATTGCTTTTACACTCAGAAGATGAATTTTTCTATTTCATGACAAATGTCAGCCAAGTTAATGACACTTCACACTCTTATCTATTTTACCCACTGGCATAGTTACCTTACTTATATTGGAGGGTGTTATGAATTCTTTAATTTTAACAAGCTTAAGCATTAGCGATTTTTTAGAAACACTAAGTTTTACTATCACTTATGTAGATTGTTTTATGTTCGTATGCATTTTTATGTTATTTGTATTTATTAATAAAAAGAGTGCTATAAATAAAAATAATAGGCCAGAGGTATTGGTATGAGCTCGGTTAACAGGTTTTCTCAGCAAAGCGATAAAGATTTTTGGAAATATGGTCATTTAGTTTTTACCGGTTTTTATTTACTCCCGATGATCATTGATTTTGCCAACTTTACGGCTAACCAAATCACTCTGTCTTTAGCCTTTTATATTGCGTTTATATTGTTATATGTAAAAGCAATAAATTGCAAAAATAGGGGAGTAACTAAGTTATTTATCGCTATGTTACTGGTGTGTTTTAGTGCCACTTTTTATAGCGCTGGTACACCAACCTTATTTGGCTTTATAGCTTATGTAGCGGGCTATACATATAGCAATTATCAAAGAGTTTATGCCGCATTAGCGATAATTTTAACTGTTTTGCTAAGTTCATATGTGGGTGACATAGCCAAGCTTGAGTACTTTTTAGCGGTGGCTTTAATTTTATGTGCGGCCCTATTTAGCTATGGTATAGCGGCAAAAAGAGAGCATTTACATAAAATTCGTGAGCAAGAAAGCGCAAAGCAATTAGAGCAACTAGCAGCCATTGCTGAGCGTGAGCGCATAGCCCGAGATTTACACGATATTTTAGGTCACTCACTGTCATCAATAGCTTTAAAAGCTGAGCTTGCGAATAAACTAAATCAAGGCGAGCGATACGATCAGGCCAATAACGAAATTGCCCAAGTAGCAAACCTTGCAAGGCAATTGCTTAGTGATGTAAGAAGCGCGGTAAGCGATTTAAAGCAACTCGATCTAGTGAGCCAAATCGCACAGCTAAAACAAACGCTTATAGCGCAAGGTTTTAACATAAAATTTAACGTTAATTTAGCGACCTTACCCGTTAAAGTAGAGGGCATTGCGAGCCTTATTATTAAAGAGTCGGTTACTAATTTATTACGCCATAGCAGTACAAAAAACGGCTCTATCAATATAGAGCAAACAAAGCAGCAATTAATTATCAACGTTATTGATAATGCGCCATGCACTACATTAAAAGCAGGTAATGGTTTAAATGGCATTAAAGAGCGGGCTGAGCAATTAAATGGCAATGCAACATTTACCTGTGGCGACACATTTACTTTAACTGTTGTGCTGCCACTGAGTGCTGAGGATTTAAAATGATCAAAGTATATTTAGTTGAAGACCAAGCGCTGGTTCGCGACGCAGTTGCAGCCTTATTAAGCCTTGATTTCAATATTGAGGTGATTGGTCAAGCAAGTAATGGCCAAGATGCGTTAAATGAAATCAACGCGCTTAGTGAAGACTTACACCCAGATATTGTTTTAACCGACATAGAGATGCCAAGCATGAATGGTATTGAGCTTAGTGAACAAATAGCCGCTAAGCACCCTGCAATTAACATGGTAATTATGACCACCTTTTCGCGAGCCGGTTATATTAGGCGTTCTTTAAGTGCGGGTGTTAAAGGTTTTATTTTAAAAGAAGCGCCAAGCGAAGAGCTAATCAATGCGCTTAAAAAAGTAATGCAAGGGCAAAAGGTGATTGACCCAGAGCTGGCAATTAACGCATTAGACGATACCGATCCACTCACAGATAAAGAACGCAAAGCGTTAAAACTTGCAAGTGATGGATTAAAAACCAGCGAAATAGCAAAACAGCTTTATATAAGTGAAGGCACAACGCGTAATTATTTATCCGATGCAATTGCTAAACTCAATGCCACAAACCGAATTGATGCAGCACGTATAGCCCGACAAAAAGGGTGGTTGTAATTGCGCGAATATTTAAACGCTATGGCTTAAGCTCTCGCTCCTTTAATGGTTACAAAAATAGACGCTTTATAAATTTCATACAACGTATTACTATTCTATTTATAATTATAAAAGTAATGAAAAGTGCTAAAAGCGCAGCTAAAAGCACTAAATGAGGGTCTAATGACAGCATTAATAGAAATTACCACGCAAGGAAGCACGGCTATCCTTACTATGAATACAGCAGAAAACCGCCATAATCCAACCTTTATAAACGAGTTTAATCAACACCTAGATACGATTGAGGCTAACGAGCATATTAAAGCGGTGGTGCTAACCTCAAGTAGCGATAAAAGTTGGTCGTTAGGCATTGATCTACAGTGGATGGCAAACCCTGACAACACACCACAAATAATTGCCGATTTCATGAACTCGATAGGTGCCTTGTTTAAACGTATTGTTACTTTTCCTATGCCTATTATTGCCGCGCTAAACGGCCACAGTTATGGTAATGGTTCGGTGTTGGCATGTGCCTGTGATTTTAGATTTATGAAATCAGACAAAGGCTTCTTTTGTTTCCCCGAAGTCGATGTATTAGTGCCGTTTGTACCGTCTATGTTTCCTATTATTAATAAAGCCATAGATCAGCAATTTTTTAATCGTTTAGCCATGACCGGTGAGCGTGTTGATGCGCAAAAATTATTACAACATAACGTAGTAGAGGCCACCTTTGCTGATGAGCAAGCCTTGCAAACGGGTGTGTTAGAGTTTGCGCAAAGCTTTAATAAAAATCGCTGGATATACTCTCAAAACAAAAGCCAAATGAACAAACCAATACTCGATGTTATGGCTGCACAAGATGCGGCTTTTATTGAACACATCAGCACGCTATTGTGGAAGAAACTACAGCAAAAGTAAGCTGTTTATATAAAAGTGAGTAAACATCAGCATTGCTATTTTACTCACTTTTAAGCTCTTAAATTAAGTACATGTTAAGCGTTATTTAGTTATATTTTCACAAAATGCAAAAGGTAATAACGCTTTATTAAAAGTTTAATGGCTTTTACCTGTCTCATTGCGAGTATATGAGTTAAAATACTTACATAACCAACTAACAAGATAGTGAATGTCAAACCAAGATCCAAATCTCAGTCGAGAACAAGAAAAGTACGAAAACCCAGTCCCTAGTCGTGAGTTTATACTTACTCACCTGCAAGAGCGTTCCAAACCTGCTAACTACGCACAACTATGTGAAGAACTCGCAGTCAACGATGAAGAACGACAAATAGCATTTAAGCGCCGACTTCGCGCCATGGAGCGTGATGGGCAGCTTTATTTTAATAAATTTAAATGTTATGCCCTGATTGACGAAGCCGGTTTAACCAAAGGCAAAGTAGTCGGTCACAGAGACGGTTTTGGCTTTTTAGAAGTTGAAGGCGAGAGCAAAGATTGGTTTATTGCCAAGCATCAAATGAATATGGTGCTACACGGTGACATCGTTCTTGCCAAAGGCACTAAACGCGGCTCAGGCTCAAAATGCGACGCACGCATCATCAAAGTACTCACTAACGAGCGCGCACCCATTGTAGGGCGTTATTTTGTTGAGCATGGTATTGCCGTTGTTGTGGCTGAAGATCCGCGCATTACCCAAGACATTATTATTCTACCGGGTAACGAAAAAGGCGCGCGTCATAACCAAATGGTGCAAGTGCAAATAACCCAAAATCCAAGTCGTAATATGAATGCGGTAGGTAAAGTTATCGACGTACTGGGCGAGCATTTAGCGCCGGGTATGGAAATTGAAGTTGCGCTGCGTAATCACGATATTCCACACGTATGGCCTGAAGAGGTTGAACAACAAGTTGCCCACTTAGGTGAATTTGTTGAAGAAGCCGATAAACAAGGTCGAGTTGATTTACGCGGCTTACCGCTTGTGACCATAGATGGCGAAGACGCTCGTGATTTTGATGATGCCGTATACTGTGAGCCTAAAAAGTCGGGTGGCTGGCGCTTATGGGTAGCCATTGCCGATGTATCACATTATGTAGGTATGAACACGCCGCTTAACAAAGAAGCGATAGAGCGCGGTAACTCAGTGTATTTCCCTGAGCAAGTTATTCCAATGCTACCAAAAGTATTATCTAACGGTTTGTGCTCGCTTAACCCTGAGGTTGATCGCTTGTGTATGGTTGCAGAAATGACCGTATCGCAAGAGGGTAAGCTCTCAGGTTATAAGTTTTACGAAGCGGTGATGAACTCACATGCACGTTTAACTTACACCAAAGTAAATGCCATTTTACAAAACGATGAAAAGTTACGTAAAGAATACGCAGCTGTAGTGCCGCATTTAACTGATTTGCAGCAAATGTACATGGCATTAAAAGCAGCGCGCCAAGAGCGTGGCGCCATTGAGTTTGAAACACTCGAAACTCGCTTTGTATTTAACGCACAGCGTAAAATAGAATCAATTGTGCCGGTTATTCGTAACGATGCGCACAAGCTCATTGAAGAATGTATGATTTTAGCCAATGTTTCGGCGGCTAAGTTACTTGAAAAACACGAAGCCAGCGCACTGTATCGAGTACATGATGAGCCCGATAGCGAAAAGCTGGGTAACTTTACTCAGTTTTTAACTGAGCTGGGGATTGAAAGCACGCTAAGTGATGAACCAACCCCGAAAGAAATTACTCATGTATTGGCTCGTTTAGGTGACCGTCCAGAGGCTGAGCTTATTCAAACTATGCTGCTGCGCTCAATGAAACAAGCGGTTTATCAGCCAGATAACATAGGTCACTTTGGTTTAGCATTATCGGCTTACGCGCACTTTACCTCGCCAATTCGCCGTTACCCCGATTTAGTGGTGCATCGTGCAATTAAAGCAGTATTAAAAGCACAAGGGCAGCAAACCTCTGGTGAATACGCTTATAGCGATGATGAAGTCGATCAACTTGGTGAGCAATGTTCTACCACTGAGCGCCGCGCAGATGATGCCACCCGTGAAGTAGCCGATTGGTTAAAATGTGAATACATGCAAGATCATGTAGGCATGGAGTTTAACGGGGTTATTTCATCGGTTACTAACTTTGGTTTATTTATTCGTTTAGATGACTTACAAATTGATGGATTAATTCATGTTACCAATTTAGGTGATGAATATTTCCAGCATGATGCAGCTAAACATTGCTTGGTGGGTGAACACACACATACGGTTTATCGTTTAGGCGACAAAGTCACTGTGCAGGTTGCCTCGGTAAGCTTAGATGATCGTCGTATAAACTTAACGCTTAAAGGCGATGTTGCCCAAGATCGTTATGCGCGTCGTCGTGCACCTAAAAAAAATGCTCCAACCAGTGTTCGCTCGCAACTTAAAGCCGGTAAAATCCCGGGTAAAAAGTCAGCAAGTGATGACAAAAAGCCAAAGGCGAGTAAAAAGCCTGCTGCAAAAGGCAAATCAGCGAGCAAATCAAAAGTAAAAGCGGATGACACCACCGCTAAGAAAAAAACCAAAAAGAAAGCGGTCAAAAAGCCTAAAAGACCAGGTAAAAATGCCCGTAAACGTAGTAGCCCAGGAGCAAACAATTCGTGAGTAATGAATTAATTTTTGGCTTTCACTCTGTTGAAGCAATTTTGGCAAAAGAGCCAGAGCGTTTTATAGAAATATACGCCCTTAAAGGACGTGATGATAAGCGCTTATCGCCGGTGATTGAGCAAGCGCGTCAGTTTGGTATTTCAGTACAGTTTATGCAACGAAAAGCGCTTGATAACAAAGCGAAAGATGAGCAACATCAAGGCATTATCGCCAACGTGAAAGCGGCACGTGTGTTTAACGAAAAAGATCTTGATGAGATCATTGAACGCGAAGACACCCCGTTTTTACTGGTACTTGATGGCATCACCGATCCGCATAATTTAGGTGCCTGCTTACGTAGCGCCGATGCTGCCGGTGTTCATGCGGTGATAGTTCCTAAAGACAAGTCAGCAAAGCTTAATGGCACGGCACGTAAAGTGGCCTGTGGCGCAGCTGAAACAGTACCGCTTATTCAGGTTACTAACCTTGCACGTACATTACGTGAAATAAAAGACGCAGGTGTATGGGTTGTAGGCACAGCCGGTGAAACCGACACACATGTATTTGATGCCAGCTTAACAGGCCCAATGGCGATTGTGATGGGAGCTGAAGGCGAGGGTATGCGCCGTTTAACCCGTGAGCACTGTGATGTACTCGTTAAAATTCCAATGGCGGGTACGGTTTCAAGTTTAAATGTATCGGTTGCAACCGGTATTTGTTTATTTGAAGTATTACGCCAGCGCGCAGAAACAAATTAAGCCTATTAATTACATAGGCATTAAAAAGCCGAGATTGATTTAATCAACCTCGGCTTTTTTGTACTTTTAAGTTAGCACTTTATTAAAAACTGTAAGAGTAGCCCATTTGTACTGAACGTGGCTTACCAGGTTGAATACCGCCATTTGCACGGTTAGCAATGTAGGTTTTATCAAACAAGTTATCTACGCTTAGGTATACTTTTTGGTTTTCGTCGATTAAGTACTTAGCAGCTAAATCCCATACAACACGGCTATCAATCGCATTTAAGCCTGAGTTAGTTAAATCAGCATGTGCATCAGACACGTAACGTATTTGGCTATTTACCACAAAGTTATTCACTTCTGCGCCAAACGATAAAGCAACCTGGTTCTCAGGTACGTAAGGCATTGCATCGCCTTTTTCTACTGAGCCCCAAATTTCTGAATCAAACGTGTTTTTAAATTCTGAATCTGTGTAGGTGTAAGTTAATTTTACTGGGAACGCAACCGATGCAGTATTAAACGTTCGACCTGCGCTAAATTCAAAGCCCGATACTTCTACTTCACCGTAGTTGTATTGGTCACCAATGTTATCGTCATTACAACCTACTGATGCAGTACAGTTACCATGCATATTGTCGTAATCAGAGTAAAACGCAATTACTTCACCGTTAAAACCGCCCGCATTAAAACGAGAGCCAAACTCGATGTTGACGCTCTCTTCTTCGTCTTGGTCGGCATTACCCGGTGCTGCAGGGGCGTAACCTTTTTGAATACCAGCAAGTAACGTAACATTGTCGTTAAGTGTGTAAGTAGCACCTAAAGACGGTACTAAAATTTCAGTATCGTTAGAGATATCTTTCGTTAAGCCTAGGCTACGGGTTGGATCTGACTTAGCCCACTCTTCACGGGTAATAGTTATGTCTTCATAACGAAGACCAGCACTCACTATTAATGCATCCATTGTCCATTCGTCTTGAATAAATAGCGTGCTTGCTTTTGCACTGTCTAAACGGTTGCTGTTAGAGCCTGGAGCGCCTTGTGAGGTAAGAGTCATGCTTAAATCTTGATTAAGCGTGTATTTGTCTTCCCACTGGAAACGATCCATTTCATCTTCGTGGTAACGTACGCCAACCGTAATGTAGTGAGCGCCCGCTGGGATGTGTAATTCAGACTGCACACCTTTTGCTTGGTAGTCACGGTTATTGGCTTTAACACCGATGTTTTCAATACCCGCAGCTGTTGGGTTTGCTTCAAACTCGCTGTATTGCTCAAGTGTGCTTGAACCAACACTGCTTGCTTTGTACCAGTTACGGTGGAAGTCGTTTAGATAAGCGGTTGCTAAAACTTCATAACCTTCACCAAAACGGTATGCATAGTTTACTTGGTATGCATTATGGCGAGTGTTCATTTCATCATTTTGTGATGCTGCGTAACGACGGTACGGGTTTTGTTGGTAATCGGCATCGGTTAAACCCATGTAAGTTTCGTCTGATGTTTCTTCAGAGTACTTTAATTTGAACTCAATGTTATGCGCATCGTTTTCACCAAAGGTATGGCCAAACTTTACCAATACATCGTTTTTTTCAAAACCTGTGTTGTCATCACCTACTGGCAATTCTTTAAAGCCATCAGCGCCGTAAGAAAACACTTCAATTAAGCCTGCAGTGTTGTTTTTTTCTTTTGCGAAGTAAGCGTGACCTTTGTAGTAACCATCGCTACCAAGGGCAGCATCTAGCATGCCTGTTGAGCTATTTGCTTCAGTTGGTAGGCTGCGAGAAAGTAAATTTAATACACCACCGGTAGTGCGCGGGCCATATTTAACTGAGGCAGCACCTTTTAATACTTCAATAGATTCCATACGGCCCATAGTTGGGAAGTAGTAAGCCGATGGCGCAGAGTAAGGAGCCGGAGCAACAAGTACACCGTCTTCCATCACAGAAATTTTGTCGTTACGACCAGTACCTGTACCGCGCATACCAATATTAGGGCGCAGGCCGTAGCCATCTTCTTCTTGCACGTATACACCTGGTACAGATGCTAATACGCGAGAAATATCGGTAAATTCGAATTTTTGCAATTCTGCATCTGAAATAAACGTAGCAGATCCTGGAATATCGTTAATAGCGGCTTGTGAGCCAATAACGGTAATTTGTTCAAAGTTACGCTCAACTTTGTCGGCATCTTTTGCCATTGCTGTTGTGTTCAAAGACAGCGCAACAGCTGCAGTTAACGAAGAAACTAAAAATTTATGTGACATTGATTACCCTAAAAATAGTTCAACTACTGAAATTGGCGTAATTTAAACATGTTAACGAATGAGAATCAATATTATTAAGTTTTACTATAATTTACATCTGTCGTAAAAACAGGCTGTTTTTATAACATTTTTAACTAGGTGTTTATTTTTGTTTTATAAAAACAGGGATAATGTATTGGCTGGTGGCGGTTAATTTAACCTGAACGCTGCTTGAGATAGATTTATTATTCAGAGTTCAGGTTATTTAAGCCGTGGGGTAACCTAAGCGCAGCTTAATAAACTCAGCGAGTTTAAACACGGCGTTTTCAGGTTCGCGGGCAGTTTTAACTAAACTAATGCCAATGCTACCGAGCGCAGGTAAATTTTTAGTGTGTAATTGATAGGTTAAATCGTTCGGCACCGTACTTCTTGCCAATACAGTAATACCTAAACCTTCTTTTAATGCCGCAATTAAACCGGTTAAATCGGCGTTGCTGTAAACAATACGGTATTTAATACCTGCTTTTTCAAGCGCTTGGGTTGCTCTGCGTCGGTAAATACAGCCCTCAGGCGCTGTTACTAAGGTAACGGTTTCATTTTGCGCCAGTGAAAGATCGCCAACCCACACTAATTGGTCTTGAATAAAAATAGGGAATTTTTCTGAATCAAGCTGCTCATTTAGCGCCAATACTAAATCAAATTGATCTTGGCGCTCATCCGAAAGTAAGTGTTTACTCAAACGTGACTTCACTTCTAACGATACATCAGGGTAGAGCGCCACAAAGTCGCCAATAATAGAAGGTAAAATACGTGCTGCAAATTCGCTAGGGATCCCTAAGCGCACTTTACCAGTGACACTTTCGGAGGTGAACAACTGTAAAATGGCATCGTTATGTTGCACCATTTGTTTTGCCATAGGCAGTAACAGTTCACCATATTGATTAAGTACTTGGCGTTGTCCCTGCTTTTTAAATAATTTATAGCCTAATAAGTCTTCTAAACGTTTTACTTGTAAGCTTACCGCCGGTTGCGAAAGGCCAAGTAAATCGCCTGCTTTGGCAAATCCACCTACCTCAACCACCATAACAAATGTGCGTAAACTGTCGGTTGAAATGTTTTTCATATTTAAAATTACTATTTATATGGCTATATATATAAGTATTATTTATCAATTGATAAGTAATTACAATTTGTTGTTGTAAGCCTTGCGCAATATACTTTTGCTATTAAAGATAGATAGGTATTTGTTATGACTTTTAACCCGATAATGTTTGCCCGCCATAGCAACGCTAACAGCGCGGTTATTAATGCCTTACAAGCTAATAACAGCCACGTTGTTATTGATTTTAGCGGCAGTGAAGCATCGGTATTTTTAAGTGCTATTTTAGGTCATGACCTCACCAAACTAACCGCCAGTGGCTTTGGTTTTAAAGGCACATTGGATGGCGATTTAAATTCTGATTTTAGCTACGCCGTTTACTACTTTAGCGAAACCGCCTTTAGATTTGTACTCTCAGTAAATGCCAGCTTGCAATTACAAGCACTCATTAACGAGCAACAGCTTAGGTACGATATCGACTTTGTGGTACGCACCGATTTAGCAACCTTTACCTTAACCGGTAGCAACGCCTTTGATACCTTAGTTGATGCGTTTAAATTAACCCCTGGCTTACGCCTTGCTGATGCGCAGCTTTGTTATGGCGCGCAAAGTGGCGAAGTGTTTGTTACCGCGGTAGATAAAAACAACGAGCAGCAGTTTATAGTGATTGCTAAAACGCCTACGCTTGATAAGTGGCAGCAGTATATGCAGCAACAAGGCTTTAGTGTTACTAACACCTAAGCTGTTTAATTCGTTAAACATATTTTTGTTAAAGATTACAATTTGGTAGGCGTATTAATGGCTACCATGTTATTCCCCCTCATTCAATTGAGGCCACGCCCACACACATGGGTTAATTTAAAAGTGAAGGAATATTATGACTTCTAAAACAGTATTACATGCAAAGCACCTTGAAGCCGGCGCAAAAATGGTTGATTTTCATGGCTGGGAAATGCCAATTAACTACGGTTCACAAATAGAAGAACACAACGCCGTACGTAACGATGCGGGCATGTTCGACGTATCGCACATGACCATTGTTGATATACAAGGCGAGCAAGCACAAGCATTTTTACGCAAGCTTGTGGCTAACGACGTTGCTAAATTAACAGTACCTGGTAAAGCACTCTACACCGGCATGCTTAACGAGCAAGGTGGTGTAATTGACGACTTAATTATTTACTACTTTAGCGAAACATTTTATCGCTTAGTGGTTAACTCAGCGACCCGTGAAAAAGACCTAGCACATTTAGCTAAGGTATCGAGTGACTTTGCAGTAACGGTTACTGAGCGCCCAGAATTCGCCATGATTGCGGTTCAAGGCCCTAATGCACGCGCTAAAACTGCCCAGGTTTTAAACGCAGACCAGCAAGCTGCAGTTGAAGGCATGAAGCCATTTTTTGGTGTTCAAGCCGGTGATTTATTTATTGCTACAACAGGTTATACTGGCGAAGACGGTTACGAAATTGTAGTACCAAACGAGCAAGCAGCCGATTTATGGCAGCAATTGCTTGATGCCGGTGTAGCGCCTGCGGGCTTAGGCGCGCGCGACACACTACGTTTAGAAGCAGGTATGAACCTTTACGGCCTAGATATGGACGAAAGCGTATCACCACTGGCAGCTAACATGGCATGGACTATTGCATGGGAACCAGAAGATCGTGACTTTATTGGTCGTGATGTTTTGGTAAAACAACGTGCAGAAAAAAGTACTCACAAGCAAGTAGGTCTTATTCTTGAAGAAAAAGGCGTACTACGCAGTGGTTCTAAAGTAATTGTTGATGGTGGCGAAGGTGTTATTACATCTGGCACATTCTCACCAACATTGGGCTATAGTGTTGCATTAGCACGTGTGCCACGTTCAACCGGCGACACAGCTCAAGTAGAAATGCGTAAAAAATTAGTTAACGTAAAAGTAGTTAAATCGGGCTTTGTACGTAACGGTAAATCAATAATCTAAATAATTTGGTTATACCAGTAAATAGGTCACCCTCATTTATTGGTATTCTCCCAATCTAAACCAAAGGATGAAACAAAATGAGCAATATCCCTAGCGAGTTAAAATACGCACCTTCACACGAGTGGGTTCGTAATGAAGGCGACGGCACTTACACTGTTGGTATTTCTGAGCACGCCCAAGAGCTGCTTGGCGACATGGTATTTGTTGAATTACCAGAAGTTGGCGACGTAGTCGATGCAGGCGAAGACTGTGCAGTAGCTGAGTCAGTAAAAGCGGCGTCAGACATTTACGCACCAATTAGCGGTGAAGTTGTTGCTATTAACGAAGAGCTAGAAGATTCTCCAGAAACAGTAAACAACGACGCTTACGGCGACGGTTGGTTATTCCGCATTAAAGCATCTGACGAATCTGAAGTTGATAACTTGCTCGACGCAGAAGGCTACGCACACACTATTGACGAAGAGTAATCGTTAATTAGTTAAAAGCCCCTCTATTTAAAACATTGGGGCTTTTATGATTTTACAGCTTATTACCATACCCAGTAAGTTGCCAAATCATCACATATTTTAATCAATACTAGTTACCCATTAGTATTTAGGATCATAGGAATCTGGACACATGTCAAACGCCAAATCTCTTGAACAATTAGAGCAAAAGCAAGATTTTATTCGCCGCCATATTGGGCCAAGCCCAGCGCAAGTAAACGACATGCTTAGCGCTCTTGAAGTATCGAGCGTTGAAGAGCTGATCGGTCAAACTGTACCTGCTGGTATTCGTCTTGAGCAAGGTCTTAATATCGGCGAAAGCCGTACCGAAGTTGAAACACTAAGCTACTTAAAATCAGTAGCAAGCAAAAATAAAGTTTTCAAATCGTATATTGGCCAAGGCTACCACCCAACTCACGTACCGCACGTAATTTTACGTAACGTACTTGAAAACCCGGGTTGGTACACAGCGTACACACCGTATCAGCCAGAGATTGCACAAGGGCGTTTAGAGTCACTATTAAATTTCCAGACTATGACCTTAGACATTACCGGCCTAGATTTAGCAAGTGCTTCACTGCTTGACGAATCAACTGCTGCAGCCGAGGCAATGGGCCTTGCAAAACGTGTATCTAAAGCTAAAAAAGCCAATGCGTTCTTTATTGCCGACGACGTACACACGCAAACCATTGACGTAGTGAGCACCCGTGCAGAGCAATTTGGTTTTGAAATTATTGTAGGTAAAGCCGCTGATGCCGTGAACCACGACATTTTTGGTGCGTTATTTCAATACCCGTCAACATCAGGCGAAATTGTTGATATAACTGACCTAATTGCTGGCGTACAAAGCAAAAAAGCGATTGCCTGTGTGGCAGCCGATATCATGAGCTTATTACTGTTAAAAGCACCAGGTAAATTAGGTGCAGATGTAGTACTTGGCTCTGCTCAGCGTTTTGGTGTGCCAATGGGTTACGGTGGTCCACATGCTGCATTTTTTGCAACACGTGATGCATACAAACGTTCATTACCAGGGCGTATTATTGGTGTATCAAAAGACCGTTTAGGTAACGATGCACTGCGTATGGCAATGCAAACCCGTGAGCAACACATTCGTCGCGACAAAGCCAACTCAAACATTTGTACTGCGCAAGTATTACTAGCGAACATGGCGGCGTTTTACGCGGTATACCATGGCCCGCAAGGCTTAAAAACCATTGCACAACGCATTCACCGTTTTGCTGATATTTTAGCAACTGGCTTAAAAGCAAAAGGCGTGGCACTTAAGCACACTACCTGGTTTGATACATTAACTGTTGTTGATGAAAACAAAGCTGACGTGATTGCCCGTGCTGTGGCTAAAGGTGTTAACTTTGCTGCTAACCATGCAGTCGAGTACTCAATTTCAGTATCAGAAACCACAATACGTGCAGACATTGCCGAGTTATTTGATATTATTTTAGGCGAAGGCCATGGCCTAAGCGTAGATGCGATTGCCGCTGATATTGAAGCAAATGGCAGCGACTCTATTCCTGCAAGCCTAGTGCGTGATGATGAAATTCTAACGCATCCAAACTTTAACAGCTACCACAGCGAAACAGACATGCTTCGCTATATTAAGCGACTTGAAAACAAAGATTTAGCGCTTAATCACTCTATGATCTCGTTAGGTTCATGTACCATGAAACTAAACGCGACCGCTGAAATGATTCCAATTACCTGGCCTGAATTTGCAAACCTTCACCCATTCTGCCCGCTAGACCAAGCAGAGGGTTATCAAGTAATGATTAACGAGCTACACGATTGGCTAGTTAACATTACCGGTTACGATGCGGTTTCACTGCAACCAAATTCAGGTGCACAAGGTGAATACGCAGGCCTAATCGCCATTCGTAAATACCACGAGTCACGAGGGGACGCGCACCGTAACGTATGTTTAATTCCAAGCTCTGCGCACGGTACTAATCCAGCGTCGGCACAAATGGCGAGCATGAAAATTGTGGTTGTTAACTGTGATAAACACGGCAACATCGACATGGAAGACTTAAAAACCAAAGCTGCTGAGGTGTCTGAAAACCTATCATGTGCCATGGTAACGTACCCATCTACACACGGTGTATACGAAGAAACAATTCGTGAGCTATGTGAAATTGTTCACCAGCACGGTGGCCAAGTTTACATGGATGGCGCAAATATGAACGCCCAAGTAGGTGTTACTAGCCCGGGCTTTATTGGCTCAGATGTATCGCACTTAAACTTACACAAAACCTTCTGTATTCCACACGGCGGCGGTGGCCCAGGTGTTGGCCCAATTGGTGTTAAATCGCATCTAGCGCCATTTATGCCAAACCACAGTGTAATTAACGTACCAGGTACTAATGCTGGTAACGGCGCAGTATCGGCAGCGCCTTACGGCTCTGCAGCTATTTTACCTATTTCATGGGCTTACATTGCCATGATGGGCTCTGAGGGCTTAAAACAAGCGACAGAAATGGCGATTGTAAATGCTAACTACCTAAGCAATGAGCTTAGCAAGCACTTCCCAATTTTATACCGTGGCCGTAACAATCGCGTTGCCCACGAATGTATTATTGACCTACGCCCATTAAAAGAAGCCTCAGGCATTACTGAAATGGACGTTGCTAAGCGCTTACAAGATTATGGTTTCCACTCACCAACAATGTCGTTCCCAGTAGCGGGCACATTAATGATTGAGCCAACTGAATCTGAGTCTAAGGGCGAGATTGACCGCTTTATCGAAGCGATGGTATCGATTAAAGGTGAAATCGATAAAATCATTTCAGGTGAATGGTCTATCGAAAACAACCCATTGGTATTTGCACCGCACACGCAAGCCGATGTGTTAGGTAATGAATGGGACCGCGCGTATGACCGTTTTTACGCTGCCTTCCCAGTACCAGCAGTTGCTAAAGATAAGTTCTGGCCAACGGTTACACGTATCGATGACGTATACGGCGACCGTAATTTAGTATGCGCATGTCCTCCGATTGAGACATACCGCGACTAATTTTTGAACTTTAATTGGTAGTAAGTTCCACTGTAGAGTGGGGATTTATCGAAATTATGAAAGCCGTTGCAGCAATGCAACGGCTTTTTTGTGTGAGGTGATTCGCCATAAATTATATGGGGTAGGTTGGGTAGAGTGAAACGAAGCCCAACGATTCTCCAATATCATTACCATCTCCCAAGCACGTAAATATGCATTGTTTGTAGGTCGTCCTTTAGGGCGAAAAAAGCGAGAAAAAGAATTTCACCACAGAGATCATAGAGGCGCTTCGCGCTACACTGAGGGTAAATTTTGTTATAGGAGTCGGTTTTAGCCGTGAATGGTTTGTAGGTTGGGTAGAGCGCAACGAAACCCAACGATTCTCCAATATCATTACCACCTCCCAAGCACGTAAATATGTATTGTTTGTAGGTCGCTCTTTAGGGCGATAAGTGAATTTCACCACAGAGAACTCAGAGGCGCTTCGCGCTGCACCGAGGTTAAAGGTATTTCTGTAGGAGCCAAGCTTGCTGGCGTGCGTGGTTTGTAGGTTGGGCTTTAGCCTGAAATGGCTGATGGTTTTTATTGCTAACTTTTGTCTGGATAAATCCGTGACCTAAATTAGAAACCTTATTCAAGGTTTTGTCGCGCTGGCGACGGCAGCCAAAGAGGGATCTATTTTCAAATTGACTCTGCTGCAAGCAATTCATCCCTGAAGCTGGGTTACTGTCGGCATCCATGCCTCCACTTCCTCATACTGCGAAGCTGCGCTTCGGTTATTCGTCATCTCCCTGCGCACCCGAGCATCACGCTTAATCCTTCAAATAATTAATTGATGTGAACGTAAACGGCGAAGATAGGCCATCTTTCACATCCCTGTACGCTCCCCAGTTCAGCCATCCATGGCCTCTCGTTCAAAGCTGCGCTTTTCACCCATGGCCTAGTTTCGCCTTATCGCGCATCCATGCGCGATATTACTCATCAATTGCTTATTTTCAGGGCGTGATGACGGGGGGAGGGGATTAAACGTGAGGTTGGTGTTTGGTCTTGGCAAAGTGTAATGTTTATTGGTTAATATTTTTATGTATGTAGTAAAGTTTTGATTCCTTTGGTTCTTAGAATAGGTCTTAATAATTTATTGGACTAAAGACTAAATAAATGGCTCATAAACTGGATTTGTCATGCTGGTGGTAAATCCAGTTTATGAGGATGATAATCACTGTAAAGTTGTTTTTATCAGTGGGAGCTATAGAGCTTTTCTGTTAGATTAAATTAAAAAGACACAAAAATACAAGGAGCTAGCTAATTTAGGTTTACAATTTTAAACCTAGGAGTATTGATTAGACAAAGTTAAATTAATTGCTGGAGTGTTTTATGAATGGAACCTGCAAACTATGTAAAAACCCAAGCGCTCTTGAAAAGAGCCATTTTATTCCCAAATTTATAGGTAAATGGTTAAAGAAAACATCCATAACAGGTTATATCAGAGAGAAAAATGAGGTTCATAAACGAGCTCAAGATCTTGCTAAAGAATATTGGTTATGCGGCAAATGTGAGGATCTCTTCTCTGATTGGGAAAGAGAGTTTTCTCTAAAAATATTTTACCCGTTTATTAATGATTCAACTACAAGAATGCCTTATGGCAATTGGTTGTCAAAGTTTGCTGCGTCTCTTTCATGGAGAACTCTAACCTTTATCAGAAGTAAAAATTTAAAAGATGAAACAAGCAAAAGTAAAGATTACTTGAAAAATTTAGACGGCGCAGAGTTAGCTTTAGCTAACTACCTCTTAGGTAAGACTGATAACCTTTTTCAATACGAACAACACATTTACCCTGTAGAAGCAATTGATACGCATAATGTAGATAATTTACCTAGGAATATAAATCGATATTTTCTACGTAATATAGCAATGGATATCATAGGCAATGATAGTGAAACTTATATCTATACAAAGTTACCTAGCTTTATAATTTTAGGGGTTATTAAAACAAACGCCTCGAAAATTATTAGGAGCAGTCGAATATCAATCAAAGGAGATGTTCTAAAGCCAAGGGATTACACTTTTCCAGATGGCATAGCTGAATACATTTTCGAGAAAGCTGAAGAAATATCAAAAATTTATGATGAGATTCCAGTAAAGCAATTGGAGAAAATTAATAAGTTTATAAGTGATAATCCTGACAAAGTGATTGAGTCAAAATTATTTCAAGCTATACAGCATGATTATGATCAATTTGGTTCTGAAGCATTTAAGAAAGAGAATTAAGACCAAAGTGGTCACCCATTAGAAATTTCCAGTCAAGCAGGCACCTGCTGACCTTTTCATTCAAAAAAATCAAGTGTTCTTATTTTAAACTCTATTTATTAAGTGCTTAGTACTGATGAATAAGTACAATAGTTAAAATTTATTTATTTTAATTTTATATTTACAAGGAAGTTGTTTATATGAATGATGTAACGCCATTTTTATATATTGCTATTTTAGCTTTTTATTTTTTACACAAAAACGAAGAAGGTAAAATACTAGTACCGATTGTTGCTTTTGCAGCAATACCGTTATTTAGTAACGATTACTGGCTGTGGTTTAAGGTGAGTATAGGGCTGAGCATCTATGTTTTAATGGTAGAAAAAGCTAAAGCCGGATATACAGGAGGTGGGGCCGTTTCAGCATTCGCCGCATTTTTTATAGGGGCTTATATGGTCAGTATTGTTATTAATACAGTTATATTTGTAATGGCTAATGGAATTTTTTAACTGTTATTTCGACTTTTTTGTATTACTGTTCAAGCAAAAATGAAGCGGCTGCAACAAAGGAGTTAATTTTGAGAGGTTTAATTAAACTGGAAGATATTTAAATGATATTAAAAGGCTGCGTAGTAATATTTTGCTTAGTATGTATTAATCTTTTTGCTCGACATAATATGACTCAAAAGAAAGCTAATGGCTATTCTAATAAGGATTTGTTAAAAATATCATTTGTTTTTTCAAGTTTACTAACGATATTAACATTAGCTATGATAACTATTGGCACTGAGTTTTCCGGTTCGATTCAATCTATAGGCTTGTTTATTATATATTGGAGTAATATATATGGTTTGCTTAAGGTATGGAGAAATGCATAGTGAGGTTAATTAAGCTTTTTTGTTTACTAAGCGCCATATTTTTTAGTCATCTTGCTACAGGAAATGATTTATATTTTGATGTAGGTAAAGCTACACCCTATCTTAGTGTTTGCTCACTTAAAAATGACTTGTCTGAAAGTAATACCATTGTTGATTTTACCAATGATTTATTAGGTAAAATCTATCATTCATCTGGAGAGACAGAGAAAGATGTTATTGCTTTAGGCACTAATGAATACTTTGATCAGTTGAGTTATCAATCTGCGCTTGGTGTTACTGAGGAATATGAGTTGTATACATTGTCAAGGTGCGAACGCTTTGCAGTCAATTTTTTAAATAAGTTATGCTCAGACAAAGTGAGTAAACTTCCATTACCTAAGCTTACATGTACAAAGGCAAAGCAGTATCTTTAAATAAAAAACAAATTTAATAAAACTACATTACAAATTAATTTAGAATATTTTTTAAGGTTTTATTTTCGATTGGCTTTAAAAACCAAAGGGTCATACTTCTGGTTTTAGACATAAAAGGCCTAGATTTATAGTTACCATTGTTGGTGAATTAATGTATCTAGATCTCTGCGTATTGAGTCTATGAATGCATTTTATTATTTAATGAATTGCGTAAGAGGGCATGCAAAACACCTTTTTGAATGGTGACTGCTTTAAGTCTTTTTACATTATATTGAGCAAGCCTACGTTTAATATTTATGTATATTGTCCTGTTTAATGACCAGTCACAACCACCTGCGAATCGAAATCCCCGTTACTAATTTCAATACTATAAAACTGTAGCCAACATGGCCAAAAACCTGAAAAGGCGGGTATGTTGGAATTGTGCTGATAGGGTTGAGGCAAGCGAAGCTGGAGGTTATTCTGGAGGGGGTGCAGGCGAGTTAATATATGAGGTTGTTGAAAAGTAATGGAGCCTATTAAGTTGTGGTTTTTAACTCTGTTTCTTACATCTGCGGGTCTTTTCTTTTTTATAATATTACCAATTTTAATAGCTATAAAAGATAAAAAAACACGGTTGGTAGAGGATGTTCTAGATGATGGAAATCGTTTTTACTCATTAAATATCATAACTGCTGGTAGCGGAGCATTGCACTACGGTTCTATATTTCTATTCGATTGGTATGCTAGACGTTATAAGGTAATAGAGGAGAGAGATAAAGTACCCAAAAATTTGCAGATGTGGTTTAAGCTTTATTATATTTTATTTATAACATTTAGCTCTATGTTTTTATTAGCATGCCTCATGGCGTACTTTTGTTTAGATTAACTGCTTTTCTTTTTTGTTGATTAAATAATGGATTTGATATTTTTTGGTGTTGGCTTAAGTGTTATTTTTATCATTCTTTTACCTTTAGCTTTTTATTTAAAAGCAAAAAAGCTCAGAACGGTTGAAGATATTTTAGAGCATGGAAATCGCTACTATTCCCTAAATATTTTTATGGCGCTTCATGGTTTACTTCATTATGGCAGTGTATTTTTATTTGATTGGTATGCAAAACGGTATAATTTATTAAGTGATAGAGACAAGGTACCAGCTCACGTCTCGAGATTATTTAAAGTGTATTTTGTAATTTTTATGCTTTGCGCACTATTAATGTTTTCATCTGTATTCTTTGAATAAAGACTTAGATTTTAAAGAGCAAAGGACTAAATAAAAGGAAAAAAGGTCAATGGATGAGCTTGTTAGGTCTCTTTTGGTCTATATAAATAAACTCCGTATTTTGACAAAGTAGTTTTGAGTGAGATTTAGTAACTCTATTTCAAAGGTGTACATTAATTGGGGAAATATATAATATTGTTAATATCTAATATTAAACGGATTTAATTATGGAAGAAGTTACATTTTTTTCAGAAAATAAAGTTAAAGAAAAATTACAAGTACATTTTGATGGCCTGCAAAACCAACAAGTATTATATGGAAAGAAGGTAGAAAAAATATTTAAAAGAAAAAATTGCACGTATATATTCTTTACCTCCGATGATTCTCCATACGAGGAGACATTATATATTACTTTGATTGATTCAAAAGGTGAGGTTATTGAAAGTGTTGAACTCTCGAAGCCGTATTCTCCAGGGATTTTGAAAGATTTAATAATTAAAAATGATCAAACGATTGAATTCAAATTTTGGGGGGATTCGATAAATAATTTAATTATTGCCGACAAAAAAAAAGTGCATATTTCTCATGCAATACCTTCAAATGGCCTTCGTTACTCAAATAAATTATCACCAAGTTATCTAACAATAAAAGATTAAGGTTTACAAACATGGACTCGTTTATTTCTGACAAAGATGTAGAAACTAGTATTAGGCAAATGGAAGTAGCAGCAATTAACTTTGGTAGTCGTTTCATAAATGATTCAAAAGTAAGGGCGCTATATATGGAACAGACAAAAAAAATGTCTTTGGAATTAGTTAATGCTTATAAGACTGGAGTCATAACACCTAAACAAGCTGCTGTAGCTGCGAATGAAATGCGAAATGAAATCATGGCTGTCTCTCGCAGTAAAACTAGTGATATTGGTAAAGCTAAGGTTGTTAAGTTAAAGGCCAGTGGTTTGAATTTAGAGGTATTACTAGATAAATATGCAAAAAGCCAGTTCGGTAAAGGTTTTGGCGAGCTAAATGAATCAGAAGCTTCATCTATTTATAAAAAGATAGTTCAAAGTGCAGGGAAGGCAAACCCTAACGTTAGCGCCAAAGCAAACAACTTAGGCAAAGCAGGGCGAAGCTTATGGGTACTTTCTATATGTATCGCAGTTTATAATATTAGTAGTTCAGATAATAAACTCAAAGCGGCAGGACGTGAAGCAACTAACATTGGAGGTGGCTTTGCTGGAGGCGCCGCTGGGGGCGCGACTGCTGGCATCTGGTTTGGGCCTATAGGTGTAGCAGTAGGTGTTGTTGTTGGTGGAGTTTTGGGTTCTATTATATCTGATCAAGTATATATTGAACTTGCAGGCCCAGATGGGGAGTTTGCCAGAAGCTTTATACCTCGCTTTACTAATGTTTTTTCTACTAATGAGAATAAAATGGCGAGTGCTTTAATTACTGAGTGTACATATGAATTAGATAAGGTAATGGCTGTTTTTATACAGTTGAATGATAAGTATTTTACAGATGTTGATGACATAGCAATTGCTTATATAGAGTTGATTAGAACAGGTAGGTATCCTCTTATTAAGCAAGCTCTATCACTAAATAAAGCTCTGAAAAATTATCTTATTCAGATACTGGGTAGCGGCTGGACATCGTCTTCTGAGAAAGAATGCATAAGGTACCTTCGCCATGTTTAGTTACAGGGTCTAATTTAGTCAAACAGTGCTTTTTCCATTTGACCTAAATACCTCCTTATAATATTGAGGAGGTTAAAATATCCAAACATATTCTGAATATTCAGTAGAAAACCAAAAGCCGAAGGGCGGCCATTGATAACCTCTGGTCAAGCAGGGATGTTTGTCTTTGCCTTGAATACAATACGACATATCCAGCCTTAATATACCCATCTTAAAGACACATAAAAGTATTAATTGCTGTAAACACCCTGTTTGTACCTAGAGTGCTTACCTCTTTTATAACTAATTGTTTAACAGTACCTAATTTAGGATTAGTATTAGGTACTACTTAAAACAATAATAAAATAAGTGCTAGAAATAGCCTTTTATAAAAGAGGTATTCATGGAAGATCTATTTATAAGTTTATTTGCAAATGTCGGCGTTATATTACTTTTAGTTTTGATATTAAAAGCAATTAAAAAAGTTGATTTAAATCTAATGTGGTCTTTGATTTCGTTAGGTATTTTAGTTTGCTACTTTTTTGCTTTGTTTAAAGGTGGAAAGGTTATTCTCTTGGATATGCTTTTTCCTGATATGTCGTGGAATTGGTCTGGAAAAGTAGCGGCAATAATCCTTTGGTTAGTCGTACTATTAGCTTTAGTTAAATTTAAAGCTAACTTTCGTATTGCAGATGCTGGTTTTACTTTTAAGCAAAATGAAAATTCTATAAAACCCGCTTTTACAGTTATGTGCTTGTTTATCATTTTACAGATAGTTGTATCACTTTTTTGGAGTGGTGAACCTAATTACGATTTAGAAACCTTACTTTATCAAGCAACAATGCCAGGCTTTGATGAAGAGCCTATGTTTAGAGGGATTCTTTTATTTTGTATATCTTTGGCAATTATATCTGAACGCTACAGTTTAGGTGGTGCGTCAATTAACATTGCAGGGTTGCTCTTAGTGGTGTTATTTGGACTAGTTCATGGCGTTATGTTTAATGGTGGAGAGTGGCACTTTTCTTTCCCCGCTATTTTATTAACAGGTGGCTACGGTTTTATTTTGCTTTGGCTAAGAGAGCGCACAGGGAGTTTGGTGTTCCCTATTTTAGCCCATAATAGTGTTAACTTTGTTGGGCAGCTAATTTAATTAAAAGTTTAATTTAAAAGAGATAAAATCTTATTTAAGTTTTATCTCTTTACCAAGAGTTCTCAAAGAAGGCTCGTTTTGCAAGTGACATTAGAAAGTTCCATTCAAGCAGGCAGCTGTGTTTTCTTGATGTTTTTATTCAAAAACCAAGTATTGTTACTTTTTCAACCAATTTAAATATGGCTATGGACCTAGTAATGGCCTCGATTGGTGAGAATATGCGCTATGGCTTGGGTAAAGAACGCCCTATGAATTTGAGCCTTTGGTTATCGGCTCTGTCATCGTTTAGTGTCAGTATTATTTTTAGCCACATTCACGCATTCAGCCATATCAATTGAGCCTGTAAACGGTGTCTTTCCTTCATAACAAAACGAGCCGTTTTATATAGGAGACTGTTAAAAAAGCACTAAAACTGATAAAACTGTACTTTGCAAAATTTTAATTGCATTGAATGTATAGGCATTAACTTTATTAAGTGCATGCCATACCAAGCAAAGGGAGAAGCAATGAGCTCTGATAGCAACTATATTCGCAGACTATTAGCAACCATTGGCATTACAGCTTTAGCAATAGGCTTATTTATGCTGCTGTGGCAATTATCGTATGTGTTATTGCTTATATTTGGCGGGATTTTATTTGGTGTTTTTTTAATAGGGCTTGCGAGCCTGTTACAGCGTTGGCTACCTTTACCCAGATGGGGACTGGTAATGCTTGTTACTGCTACCGTATTGGGGTTATTAATACTTGCTGGCTACTTGGTTGGTCCCGCTATTATGGATCAGTTGTTACAGCTTAGAGAGCAAATAACTGGTGGGGTAAAACAGTTAGAAGGTTACTTGAAGGGTAAAGAGTGGGGCGAGGCTCTGCTTCAGTGGGCGCAAGGGCAATGGGAACAAGCACCACTTTCACCAAGAAAGCTGATGGGGGAAGTTTCCGGGGTCTTTTCTACTTTATTTGGTTCACTTGCTGATATATTTGTTATTTTATTTATTGGTTTTTACCTCGCATTGCACCCTAAACCTTATAAAAAAGGGGTGCTATTTTTATTTCCAAGTGATAAACGCAGCCGCATAAATGAAGTAATGCACAGTGTATATTATGCATTGAAGTTATGGTTAATGGGCCGTGCAACATCAATGATTGTGGTCGGGCTTTTAACCGCGTTAGGTTTGTGGCTTATTGATATGAAATTGATAATGGCGTTGGCATTGCTTGCGGGTTTGTTATCGTTTGTGCCATTTATAGGACCTATTGCCGCTTTGATACCTGCGGTATTAGTCGCGTTACTCAATAGCCCAACCCAAGCTGCGTATGTACTAGTCGTGTACGGTGTTGTACAAGTGCTCGAGAGTAATGTAATAACACCGTTTGTACAAAGAACAGCTGTTTCATTGCCGCCAGCAGTTATGCTTGGTGGGCAATTATTGATGGGCGCTATGTTTGGAATTCATGGCTTGGCGCTTTCAACGCCGTTGTTAGTATCAATTATTGTCACAGTGCAGATGCTCTATATACGGGATGTTTTAAAAGAGAAAATCCAACCATTAGGGCAGTGATACGTTAAAGAAAGTGGCAAGTTATATAAATATAATTTGCCACTTTTTATGCCTATTAATTAACAAGTTACTCTTGTGTAGCCAACATAAAACATATTGGTTAGATGGCTGTTTAATGTTGAGCGGCGAGGTTTGCTTTTACTCTGCAGCATGGGGTAAAACAAATGAGAGTGTGGCTAAATGCTCTGTTTTATCAAATACATTTAAATTTGTGCTTTTTTCGTCATAGATTGCGGCTACTACGTTTAAGCCTTGGTTACGCAATGGCAATGTGACCAAGCCGTCATCATTACTAATTATTGGCTCTTGATCTGGGTCGTTTACTAAATCATTGATTACTTTAGCGCCTTGAACCGCTTTGCTATTGAAAGTTATGCGGTAGCTGACTATTGCGCCTTTTTGATCTGAAAATTCGTTACCTACAGGTAGGATTTGTAATTGCTGATTTTTAAGTGCAGGTACTTGGGCAAGCGGGCCACGCAAATGTACTGCGTACTTTTTAGTATGTTCGCTTAATAGTGCATTGGGGATTTCATCTCGACCTTTAGCAAACCATTCACCTTCTTTTGTTTTACTCCACAACCCATTATCGAGCATACCAGTAATCGCATAAACGCTTTTATCACTTAGCAGCATCATAGGCCCTGATTCAATAAGTTTTACGTTTTTTAGTTGCCAGTTTTTATTATAGCCAGTAATGCTTTTAATTTTATTTTGTCGTTTTACGGTATCTAAATCTTGTGCGCCTTCGCCATATATAAAGGCTACCTGTGATGAGCGCTCTGCAAACCATATTGCATGAGCCTGTGCTTGTTCGCTGTATGCGCTTGATATTGAAGTGACTAATGCCATGCAGGCGAAAGGTAATATTTTCATTTTTTTCTCTAAATTTAAGGAGGTATTTATTTTTCGATGTTGAATACGTTTAACTCAAAAATAAAAACAACCCCTAATAACTTTGTAAAATTTGTTGCTGTAGGGTAGCTCTTTTTATTCTGCTTGTATATTATTGCAAATAACAATTGTTACCATTTGCATTTCGTACTTATTTAATCGGCTCTAGTTAAAAAATTTTTTAGTGAAAACTTAACCGATTAAGCTTGTATGATATCTAAGAGATAGAATGAACTTAATAAATCGATACCAAATATCAGCCCTAACAATTGCTATAAGTACCATTTTAGCGCCTTCTGTATACGCAGCTTCAGCATCAGATAACATTGAGAAAATAGCGGTTTCGGGGGTTAGACAAGCTTTTCGTGGCGATGTGCCTTTAAGCGAGCAACCACAAAGTATTGAGTTTATATCAGCAGAAAACCTCGATGACGCAGGAGTGACTACACTCACCGATATATTTGATTTAACGCCGAGTATTTCTGAACAAAATGATTTTGGTGGATTGTGGGAAAGCTTTGCAATACGTGGGTTAGTAGGCGATGAGAATATTCCTTCAGGCTTTTTAATTAATGGTTTTTCATCGGGTCGAAGTTTTAGTGGTACCCGCGATACTAGCAATATTGATTATGTAGAAGTGATGAAAGGGCCTGGCTCTGCTCTTTATGGCCGTTCTGAGCCTGGCGGTACTATTAATATCATCACTAAAAAGCCACAGTTTGAAGAACAAGGCTCTTTGAAAGTATCAGCCGGTAGCTGGCAAAGTTATCGCGCTGAAGGCGACTACACTAATGCAATTAATGATCAAGTTGCTTTTAGAATAAACGGTGCAATTGAAGACGGTGAGGGTTTTAGAGACTACCACGAAAATAAAAAAACAGTGATCACACCTTCAGTTCTTTGGTTAATATCCGACACAACAAAATTAAATTATGAACTAGAATATGTTGATCAGAGTGTGACGTTTGACCGTGGTATAGTTGCTCTAGATGGGAAGATAGACGCATTACCTATTGAAACGTTTTTAGGTGAGCCAAGCGATGAACCAACAGAGGTTGATGCGATTTCTCATCAACTGACCTTTGAGCATCAAATAGGGCAATGGTCACTTTTAAATGGGCTTAGCTATAGCGATTCTAAATTTATAAGCGAATCGAGTGATGCTGAACTCGCCCCTAGCAGGCAGCTTTATTTTACTGATGGCGAAACCTTAAGTCGGCAACATAACGAGCGTGATTTTCAAACTAAAAACATCTCAGCGCGCACTGAGCTAAGTGGTAGCGTTACTGCTGCTGGGTTTACCCATCACTTATTAATTGGCGCAGATGCCAGCAAGTTTGATTTTGACAAACTCTGGTACAGATACCGCCCTACGCTTGAAGATACGCGCTATGCAATCAATATGTATAACCCCGTGTATGGGCAAACAGCACCCGAAGGCTCACTTTTATTTAACAGCACTGAAGTACAGCACAGTTACGGGGTTTATATTCAAGATCAAATCGACATCACTGAGCAGTGGAAAGTACAAGTAGGCGGTCGTTATGATTGGTTTGATCAGCAAATAGATAATCACATTGATCAAAGTCAGTCTAAAAGCAATCAGAGTACATTTAGCCCACGAGTAGGCTTAGTGTATGCTTACTCAGACGACATACAGTATTACAGCAGTTACTCGGAAGGTTTTAGGCCAAACAGTGGTTACGATATAAACGGTGATGCATTTAAGCCAGAATCAACAACCTCTATTGAGGCGGGTGTTAAATTTAGCACCGATAACCTAAATGGCAGCTTTACTGTATTTAGCGCCGAAAAAAGTAATATGTTGACCACAGATTTGCAAGCAGGCGTGTCGACGGCGTTAGGCGAGGTAACTAGCGAAGGCGTTGAGTTTGATTTACACGGTTATATTACAGAGCGCACGTCATTTGATTTTGCCTATACCTACACCGATGCAAAAACAGCAAACTACACGGTTAATACAGATTGGTGGGTAAAATTACCAAAAGGTAGCCCTTTACTTAATATTCCTAAACACAGTGCAAATGCGCGTATTAAAAGAGAATTAAATGATTTAATCGATTTAAATGCGACCGTTGGTATAGCTGTTCAGTATGAGGGGGAACGCTTAGGTGAAACCATAGACCCTACGTATTTCTTACCTTCGTATACGTTGGTGAATTTGTTCGCAACTTACAACGTTAATGAAGATGTGATGGTACAACTGAACATTAATAACGTGCTTGATAAAGAATATTACTCAAACTCTTACTCTGCAATTTGGACTCAACCCGGTGAGCCTGTTAATTATAAGCTGAGCTTAAAATATAGCTTTTAATTTATCCTTGGGGCAGGCTTAACGATGCTTGCCCCATCACTTTATTCAGGCTGTGCACCTGTTCCAAGTAAAGTGTCAATATAAGCGAGCTCTTCGCTAAAAATACCACAAAAAAATGCGCTTTGTTCAATTATTACAGCGTCATTAGGCTGGGCTTTGTAGCTTTGCTGGCATCTGGCAAGTTCGCGGGTTAACCACGAGCACTCATTACTTGCAGTGTTTATAGCTGCTTTTAAAAAAGAGGGCCATTTGATTTTTTGTAAATTAAAGCGATAGAGCATTACAGCGATACAGCCATAGGCTTGTTGTTCTTGTGATGGTGGGTTATCACTCGTTACTACGTCGCTGTTTAACAGTTTACTGTTGATAAGTGCTTGTTGCAGTGCGACCTGTTGTGATTGACTTAAAAAGCTTGTTGTCATAATGCGTGAGTAGCCCTGGTTACAATAGAAAATAGCATTTTGTATTAAAGGCTAAGCAAGGCGTTTTATGACTCATGCAGCACCGAAAAAATGCAACAACAGTGATAACAAAATTGGCCTGACTCTTTACTGAATTATTAAAATACAATTGTAATTGATTGGATAGTTTTGAAGTATATTAGCATCAATATTTTAATATCAATGCAGCGCATAACTGAGTTAGGTAATTGACTAAATAATTACTATTAGATGCGTTTTTAAAGGAATAAAGATGTTTTTATCATTTTTTAAAAATCTTTTATATTGTTTATATAGTAATTTACTCGGTCAAATCTATCACTCATCCGCAGAGACAGATGTTATTGCTTAAGGTGCTTTATCAGTTGAGTTATCAATCTGCGCTAGGTGTTACTGAGAAATAAGAGTTATATACTTTATCAAGGTGTGGGCGTTATGCAGTAAGCCGTTTAAAGAAACTATGCCCAGATAAAGCGAGTAAATTTTTATTACCTAAAATGACATGTACAAAAGCAGAACGCTATTTTAAATAAGAATAAAGCCGAGTAACATTTACGTTCAAACCTTTCTGAGCCCTCAATAAAGACAAAGTCCTCACTAAATCTATCATTGTAAAAATACAGTAATAATGAAAATCAGAATAAAATGATGCTCTGGGGAAAGCTTACATTAGTTGTGTAATTTTTATAGTTTGTATTGGTAAAATATTTTCATTCCTTTCTTAGTTATTGATTTTAAAGCTATTTAGATATGGTCTTTTTTTTGCTTGGTTGTTGTTTTTTAACCCTTTAAAAATATAGCAATCAAAAAATCATTTAAGGAAGAAAAGTTATGGCAGAGTCATTTAAGTACGCAAATAATAAAGGACATGCAGGAGAGCTTCATCAAAAAGCTAATAAAGACCATCCCGTAATGACAACCGCACAAGGTTGCCCTATTAGTGATAATCAAAATTCATTAAAAGCAGGTCAACGCGGACCAGGACTATTGGAAGATCATGTGTTACGAGAAAAGTTGTTTCACTTTGATCACGAGCGAATTCCTGAGCGAGTTGTTCACGCAAGAGGGTATGGAGCACATGGTTACTTTGAAACGTATGATGCTTTAGATGATTTGACCTCTGCTGATATTTTTCAACGTAAAGGTGAAAAAACCCCTGTTTTTGCACGTTTTTCAACAGTGGCGGGTAATCAGGGCTCGCCTGATTTAGCACGCGATGTGCGAGGCTTTGCCGTTAAGTTTTATACGCAGGAAGGTAATTGGGATCTGGTAGGCAATAATATCCCAGTTTTTTTCATTCAAGACGCGATGAAGTTTCCCGACCTTATACATAGCGCAAAAGCAGAACCAGATCGTGGTTTTCCACAAGCGCAAACAGCCCACGATAATTTTTGGGATTTTGTAAGTTTGTCGCCAGAATCCATGCACATGGTTATGTGGGCAATGTCAGATAGAGCTATCCCGCGCTCATTAAGGTTTATGGAAGGATTTGGCGTTCATACTTTTAAGTTTATTAATGCACAAGGTGAAGAAAAATTTGTTAAGTTCCACTGGAAACCTAAAGGCGGTATGCAGTCAGTGGTTTGGAATGAGGCATTGAAATTAAATGGCGCTGATCCTGATTTTCATCGTCGTGACATGTGGGAATCAATTAATAATGGAGACTATCCGGAATGGGAGTTGGGCATTCAAGTATTTGATCAAAAATTTGCTGAAGAGTTCGAGTTTGATGTTTTTGATGCCACTAAACTGATACCCGAAGAGCAAGTACCAGTTAAAATTATTGGTAAAATGGTGCTCAATCGAGTCGTAGACAACTTCTTCGCAGAAACCGAACAGGTTGCATTTTGCACACAGAATATAGTACCAGGACTTGATTTTACTCCTGATCCTTTATTGCAAGGCCGTAATTTTTCTTACCTAGATACACAAACCAAACGCCTAGGTGGGCCTAATTTCACACAAATTCCTATTAATGCAGCAAAATGCCCGATGAGACATTTTCTTCAGGATGGCCACATGGCAATGCAGAACCCTAAAGGCCGGGTTAACTACGAACCTAATTCATTCAGCGGGGGTGAAAACAACCCGCGAGAGTGCCCTGTACACGGATTCAAAAGCTCAGAATCTGAAACTGACGGTGGTAAATTACGCTATCGCTCAGAAACATTTAGTGATCACTATAGCCAAGCACGACAATTTTATTTAAGTCAAACCGACGTTGAGCAAACGCATATTCAAGACGCTTTAATTTTTGAGTTATCTAAAGTAGAGCATTTACGTATCAGAGAACGCGTGGTTTCTCATCTGTTAAACATTGATAACAAGCTTGCTGAGAAAGTTGCATTGGGTTTAGGTTTACAAACTATGCCAGATGCGGCAGAAGCGGCGCTTGATACCCGTCAAGATTTACCAGTATCTGATGCGCTAAGCATTTTAAAAAATGCGCCAAATACATTTAAAGGCAGGAAGCTTGGTATATTAGTAAGTGATGGTTTTGATGCTGAAACCTTTAATTTATTAATACAAAGCCTTAAAGAGGAAGGTGCAAGCCATGAAGTTATTGCGGCTCAAGTTGGTGGTGCTAAAAATAGTAAGGGCGAGATTGTTGAGGCCGATCAGGTGATTAACGGCGGACCTTCGGTGCTTTACGACGCAATAGCTCTGCTTACCACTAATGAAGGCGCCAAAAAGCTTGCTGAAATACCTGAGGCGAAAGATTTTGTCAGTGATGCTTATGCACATATGAAGTATATCGGCTTTAGTGATAAAGCAGCTCCTTTAATCGAGGCTACTGGTTTAAATGGACAACTTGATGATGGCTGGTTGGATTTAAATAAAATTTCCGCAAGTGAGTTTGTCTCAAAAATTCGTAACCTTAGGTATTGGAGTCGATAAATCGTATAACAAGGGCTAGTGAGAACTAGCCCTTGTTATTGATGGCACCGTTTTATTTGAGGATTACAAAAATTTAAAGGAATAAAATGAAACTAATTTATGTCGATGATAACTTGCCGGGCATTACTCGAAAGAGGCATGAAAACCAATGGGTTTATTATGATCCTGCAGGAAAGAAAATACATGATAACGATGAAATAAAGCGGTTAGACAATCTCGCTTTTCCCCCCGCATACAAAGATGTATGGTTATGTCCAGAAGAAAATGGGCATATTTTAGCTACTGGCTACGACAGCAAAGGCCGCAAGCAATACTTTTATCATCCCGAGTTTAGGGAGCAGCAAGAGCTTAAAAAGTTTGAAGCATGTGCTTTATTTGGAAATAAACTGCCTTTGTTAAGAGCAAAACTATCGGAATATTTGCGAGGTAATGAGCTTGATTACCAGCGCACAATTGCAGCCGTTGTACGTTTAATGGATCTTGGAGCCCTGCGCGTTGGCTCTAAAAAAAATGCCAAACATAATAATAGTTTTGGTGCTACAACATTGCGTAGCCGGCATGCAAAACTAACGGGTAAAAATATTCGCTTAAAGTATAAAGCAAAATCCGGTAAGCAAAGAGAAGTGAACATAACAGATAAAGTGCTTAGCTCTATCATACAGCAGTTGCAAGATTTGCCTGGGCAGAGCTTATTCCAATATATCGATGAAGGCGAGTATTGTGATGTTACCTCCAAAGAGGTGAATGAGTTTATTCAAAGTGTTATGGGCGAGCAATTTAGTGCAAAACATTTTAGAACATGGCGGGCCAGTGTTTTGGCATTTGAAGTCTTACATAAATCAAACGGCCAGCTTTCGCTTAAAGATATGTTAGATAGCGTTTCAAGTAATTTAGGGAATACCCCAGCAATAGCTCGTAATTCATATATTCATCCAAAGTTGATTGAGCTGTGTAAAGGAGGCAAGGAAGCTCTAAAGGACTTTAATAACTTAGACAAACTACCCCGTAAGACTAAGTACCTGAGTCGCTATGAACGTGGGTTGTTGATATTTTTAGAAGAACAATGCTAATAACGTTAGTCTCTTTGTAATTCTACTCATATTTCAATCGCTTGAGTGATACCTATGTGTGTGAACTTTTTACAACTTCTAGCAACTTTTACTTTAAAGCCTAGAGTTTTACTCTACTTTTTTATTTATCTAGCTGATTTTAAAGGATTAAAACTTTGGTTTGAATGTTGCTAATTACTAAGCGTACTTTCTTAAACAAATAAAGGAGTTATTATGAGTACTGTTATTACTGGGTTATTCGATAATGCATCACAAGCAACATTAGCAATTTATAGATTAGAAGCTTTAGGTGTAAGTGAGGCGGATATAAGCATTGTCGCTAACGACTCGTATACAAAGGAAGACTTTGCTGTAGATGAAGGGACCAAAGCTGCAGAGGGCGGTTTGTTGGGCGCTGCATCTGGTGGCGTGTTAGCGGCAATTATTGGTGGTTTTACCGCTGTTGGAGCAGTCGCTTCTGGTGGTGCCGGCTTATTAGTTGCAGGTCCTTTGGTTTCAGCACTTGCAGCTGGTGGCGCAGGTGCTGCCGTTGGTGGGACTTTAGGCGCAGCAATCGGCGCATTTATTCCAGAACATGAAATTAAGTATTATGAAGACGCAATTGAGAAGGGTTCAATACTCGTCGGTGTTAAATATAACAGCGATAACAAAAATAGTGTTGAAGAAATTCTTGATAATGCTGGTGCAAGCAAGGTTTCAAAAGCGTAATATTTTAGAATGCGCTATCAGTATCTAAAATGTATAAAGGTGGAACTGCGTTCCATCTTTTTACGTGTTTGAATTTAAAACTATCTGAGTTTGGTATATTAATCTATATTGGCAACCAATGAATTACTTAGCCCACCTTTATTTAGCACAGCCTACGGCTGATTCTCATTTTGGCAATTTGCTGGGAGATTTTGGTGGCCAACGACAGGTAACGCATCTACCTACAACTGTAAAAAGTGCGCTAGATAACCATTATTTAGTGGATAAATTTACTGACACACATCCATTAGTAAAAGAAGCTAAGCAGCTTTTTTCAGCCAAGCGCAGGCGCTTTGCAGGTGTGGCAGTTGATGTGGTGTTTGATTATTTTCTTATTGCGCATTGGCAGCAGTTTAATAACCAATCACTAATTGATTTTAAGCACACCAGTTATGACCTTTTGGACAGGCGTATACCTGTAATGCCACAGAAAATGCAGCGTGTAGTAACCAGTATGACGAAAAACGATTGGTTTAAGGAGTACGAAAGCATTGATGGGGTAGGGCGGGCGCTTGATAATATTGCTAAACGTATTCGCTTTACTAATAATTTTGCAGGTACCGCTGAAGATATAATCCGCCATTATAGTGAGCTAGATGAGCTCTTTTTAGCGTTTTTCCCTGAGCTGATTAAGCACGTTAATGAGTTTAATTTGGAAAGCGCACCAAAGTAGAGTGCGCTTACAAAATAAGTGGTTTAGTCGTCTGGTCCTTTTAGGGTAAATACTAAATGTTTGCGCATATCTTTTAAAATTACGCCTTTTTTGAGCATGGCACCGCTTAAGCGTTTTTGCCACTTTAGTAGCTCCGGCTCTGCGGCTGTAAGTGCTTGTTGGTTTTCAAATTGAAAACACATTAGTAAAGAACCTGGAAATAAATGATATTCCACATCAAACCAGCATTGCAGCATACCTGGGATTTCAGCGCGGCCTTGCTCTTCTATTTTGTCAGCAACATTGAGAACGAGAGCTTGTTGTTTTACTTGCACAGCAGATAGTTTTTTCATGTGGAGATCCAATTTAGAGGCTAAAAATACAGCCGGAATATTGCATTATACCCAAGCTTTCAGGGTGATAACAATGTTAGCCATACTTTAAATTAGATGGCTCACTGTGAATATTGATTGTGGTTAGTTTGGTAGTACAACCAGTTTGAATACACTATTTATCAAGGGAAATTATGAATTATATAGCTGTTTGTTTCGTTATTATTTTTATGTTGTCAGGGTGCTCTGAAGAGCAAGTTTCTGAGCAAAAATTAAAACCTGTTTCTGTCATAGAGTTAAATAAAACTAAATCGTTTGATAGTCGTATTTTATCAGGTGTTATCCAACCTGCTAACACAGCCACTTTAATGTTTGAGGTTAGCGGAAAGGTCGAAGACGTTTTTTTTGAAATTGGTGAGGCTTTTGAAAAAGGTGAGCCGTTAGCTAGGCTGGAACAAACAAAGTATTTATTGGCAGTGCAAGAGGGCGAAGGGCAGGTCTCTAATGCGAAGGCTATGCTGCTAAATGTTAAGCAAGATTTTGAGCGCAAAGCATCACTGGTTGATGATGGCGCTGTGTCACGCGCGCAATACGATGTAGCAAAGTCGCAATATGAGAGTGCCAAAGATAAAGTCGAGATTGCTAAAGTTCGACTAGCGATGGCAAAAGAAGAGTTACAAGATACCACGCTAATTGCGCCCTATGCAGGGACTATTTCAAAACGTAATATTGAACCTTCACAACAGGTAAGCCCAAATACGTCTGCATTTATAATTCAAGGTAAAGAAAATTTTGAAGTCTCTACCCTTGCCCCTGAAGCGATTCTCTCCTCATTAGCTATTGATAAGCCTGCTAAAGTGACTATTTCAGCATTAGATAAAACGTTGAATGCCAAAATTAAAGAAATTGGCACAGCTGCTCAAGGCGCGAATGCGTTTCCTGTTATTTTAAAGATATCTGAAAATGATGTTGCAGACATTAGAACGGGTATGAGTGCTGAAGTACAATTTAAACAACAGCAGGAAGCCACAGATGCTTTTGTAGTACCTGTAAGTGCCATTATGGCGCAAGAAAATAATCAGCATTTTGTTTTTAAGCTGTTACCTACAGCGCAAGCTGAATCACAACAAGCAGGTTATGTTTTACAAAAAATAACCGTGGACGTAGTAACGTTTTTTGCGCAGAAAGCGCAAATTAAAGGCGATTTAAAAGAAGGGGAGCGAATTGTTAATGCGGGAATGGCTTTTTTACACGATGGGCAAAAAGTGACGCTTATCGAGGGTGAAATCAAGCGCCTTAATCCATAACCCGTGACGGAGATTTAAACGATGAAAATCCCTACTATTTCAGAGCTTGCTCTTGATCATAATCGCTTGATGCTGGCCATCGTCTTTGGCCTTATGCTATTTGGCGCATTTAGTTATTATCAACTACCCAAACAAGAAGATCCTAAAATAAAAATTCGTGAGGCGGTTGTAACAACCGCTTACCCTGGCATGAGCGCAAAAAAAGTAGAGCTGTTGATCACTAAAACACTCGAAGAAGCGATACGTGAAATGCCCAGTATTGCCGAAATTCGCTCAGTATCTATTCCAGGCCGCTCTATTATTCACGCAGAGCTCAAGCAAAGTGTTGAGCAAAGTGAGTTTGATCAGCAGTGGGATATCCTGCGCGATCAAATTAACGCGGTTCGAGGCGAGCTACCCAGTGGTACTTTACCTTATGTAATTAATGATGATTTTGGTGATGTTGCCGTGTTAACGGTGGCACTTATTGCAGATCCCGCTTATAGCATGGGGGATCGGCAAGATGTGGCGCAACATATTGCTGATATGATGCATCAAGTCGAAGGCACAAAAAAAATTGATATTTTGGGTATTCAACAAGAGCGTATTTTTATTGAAACTAAAAACGCTAAGCTCGCTCAATTAGGGATTGCACCCACACAATTGATTGCGGCTTTAAAAAATCAAAATATTATACGTCCCAGTGGCATTATTGATGCCGATGGTGAAAACTTTATTATCCAGCCTTCTGGGAATTACCAAAGCCTAGCTGATATACGCAATACGCTGATCACTGTTCCCAATCAATCACAAACCATCTTATTACGTGATATTGCTAAAATAAGCCGTGAAGTGATCGACCCCCCATCAAGAACAAGTTACTACAATGGCCGTCAAGCCATTATTTTTGCAATCTCTAAGGATGAACAAGCGGATGTGCTGAAATTCACTCCTAAAATGGAAGCGATGATAGCTCAAATTAATCAAACTATACCTGCGGGCTATCAATTAAAAAATATTACCCGCCAAGCCGATGTGGTTGCCGATGCTGTATTTGGTGTGAGCTTTAGTGTGTTACAAACCATTGTTGTTGTCTCTATTGTGGTTATTATGTTTTTAGGTCTACGCACCGGCTTAATTGTAGGTTCGATTGTACCTTCAGCTATTTTAATCACGCTTTCAATTATGAACTTTATGGGTATTCCGCTGGAGCGTATGTCGCTTGCCACGTTAATTATAGCGCTTGGGCTACTGGTTGATGATGGCATAATAATGGCTGAAGATTTCAAAAAGCGTATCGAAGAGGGCGAAACGCGTGACGAAGCTATTCGTAATACCTCGGGTACGCTTGCGATACCCTCTTTAACCTCATCGTTGACTACTATTCTTGTGTTTTTGCCATTGATGTTGGCGCAAAGTAGTGCGGGTGAATATACACGCTCTATTTCGCTGGTGGTGTTAATTGCATTGCTTATTTCATGGGCGTTGAGCCTAACCTTTACTACTTACTTGTGTCATCGCTTTGTGAAAAAGGAAACGAGGCAAAAGCAAAATATTATTCGCCGTAAAATTAATGGATTTTTCGATAGCCTTAGTCCGCTTTATGAAAAAGTATTAAGACGAATTATGCGCGCTCGCATAATTTTTGTTGTTGTGATATTAGGGCTGTTTTTTGTTGGTGGTTGGGCTATGAGTTTAGTGCCTGCTAAGTTTTTTCCAGACTCCGACCGCGCGCAAATTTTAGTGTATTTAGATATGCCAGCCGGCACGTCAATGCGTAAAACTGATGCAACGATACAAGCCATTTTAAAAAAATTGGATGATAAAGCGCGTTTTCCGCATATTAAAAAATATGCTGCTTATGGTGGATTTGGCGGGCCACGGTTTGTTTTGTCACTCACACCGATTGATCCTGAGCCTTCAAAAGCATTCTTTATGATTGATGTTGGAGAGCGAAAACTAGCTGAGCCAACAATAAATAGCGTGCGCGACATGTTTGCTCAAGACTTTCCTGAAGTTATGGGGCGCGCTACTAAAATGTTTTTAGGGCCCTCAGATTCTTCACTGATAGAGATTCAAATTAAAGGCCCAGATAGTAATTATATTTATTCTATTGGCGAGGAAATTAAAACCTTATTGCGCAATACAGACGGCGCATTCGATATTAAAAGTGATTGGGAAAACCGCATTACTACACTTAAAGTTGAGGTTAACCAGCAAAATGCTCGTCGTGCTGGGGTTAGTTCAAACGATGTTGCCCAAGCATTAGAAACCTACTTTTCGGGACGCACAATCTCTGAGTTTCGTGAAGGTGATGACATATTCCCCATTGTATTAAGGGCACAAAACAGTGAACGTTACGATCTGGACCGTATTAACAGCGTAAATGTTTATTCTTCGGCTCGAGGCGTTAATGTTCCTTTAATGCAAGTGGCCGACATTCGCTATGAAACGCAATTTGCGCGTATTGCGCGTGAAAATTTATTTCGTACTGTAACAGTACAAGCTAAAAACCAGATTATGTCGGCGCAAAGTATGGTGCCATTAATTGAAGGAAAGCTTGATAAAATAAGAGAAAAATTACCACCTGGTTATGAAATAGAATATGACGGTGTAATTGGAGACTCTGCGGAATCGCAAGCGTCAATTTTAGCTAACTTACCGCTGTGTATTGCCATTATGGTGTTTATTATTATTGCGCAATTTCGCTCTTACCGTGCAACTAGTATTGTGTTTTTGACTGTGCCATTGATCATCATTGGTGCCGCTTTTGGTTTGTTAATTATGCAGGCAAATTTTGGGTTTATGGTTATTTTAGGTCTATATGCGCTTGCCGGTATTATCATTAATAATGCGGTTATATTAATTGACCGTATTAATATTGAACGTAAACAAATTGAGCACAGTGAACAACAAACCGCTGAGCAGTATAATCAACAAAATTATGAGGCGGTGATCAGCGCTTCTTTAAGACGTTTACGACCTATATTAATGTCTACTTGTACAACAATAATAGGCTTATTGCCGCTCATTTTATCTAAAGATGTTTTGTTTTATGGCCAAGCAAGCACTATTGCGTTTGGTCTTGCAATGGGAACAATTTTAACATTAGGGTTTGTTCCGGTTGTGTATACTTTTTTCTTTAAAATAAAGCCGGTTAAAGCAGATAAACAACAAACCCAGCGTGAGTTAGAGCAGGCTTAATACGAAGGGCTGATAATAGTTTTATCCCTATTTAGTGGTAATTTTAGCCACTAAATAGGCCTGTTTTATTCATGCTTTATTTGTTTAGATAAAAACAAGTTAGTAACGTCTGCGACTTTGATTAACGACTTTTTATCAGCTTGACTCCAAGTTACCTTTGAGCCCACACTTTCACAACAAATGACACCTAACGGTTTGCTATTAAGTGTATAAATGTAATCAAGTAAAGAATAAATATCGAGTGGCTCAAAGTAAGAGTGAGAGAATGGCTTGGTTACTTCGTTATTTCTGGCATCAGAAGCGTCGAGTACTTGGTTAGCTAAAATATAGTTGAAATAAGCAGGGGAGTTTTCTGTGTATAGAACAGTTCCACTTGACACGTCATTATTTTCATCAAGGCAAATTAAGCAATTTAATGTACTGTATTCCTTATTAAATAACCAAAGGCTCACTCGATTAGCATTGGGAATAAGCGCTTTTAACTCTTTGCATATTTGCTTTAGCTTCCGGTCGCTAGAAACATTAGGATCGCTAATTTTTACTGCTAAGTTTTTTAGGTTGAGGTTTTTAGGATTATAAACATTGAGTAAGCTATTGATCTTAGCTTTATCAAACGGTTTAGTTAAGTAGCCATCCATACCAATATCTAAATAATGCTCAATGTCTTGTTTTAGGGTATTTGCTGTCATAGCTATAATCGGAACGGTTTTACCTGTAGGAAGCGCTCTAATAGCTTGCGTAGCTTTTATGCCATCCATTTCAGGCATTTGTATATCCATGAAAATTAAGTCTACCGAGTGCTCCTTGAAGTACTTAACGCATTCTTTACCGTCCTCTGCGATAATTAAATTAGCATTATGTGCTTTGAGCATTTTGACAATAATAAGCTGATTTATTTTATTATCTTCGGCAATTAAAACAGTACTACCTTGAAGGTTTGTTATATCAGTGCACTGCTTCGAGGTTGGTGGCAATAAAGCAATCTCAAAGCTTTGCTCATAGGTAAACGTGGAGCCCTTATCTATTTTGCTGGTAAAGCTAAGGTGCCCCTGCATTAACTCACTTAAACGAGCGCAAATTGATAAGCCTAAGCCTGTGCCTCCATATTTCCTTGAGGTTGATGAGTCGGCCTGATGAAACTCTTTAAATAAATGCTCTTGAACATTCTCATTAATACCAAGGCCTGTATCAATAACTTCAAAGGTGAGTACTTGTGTTTGCAATGTACTATTTTTAACACTTATCTTCAGCTCTACTTGGCCAAAGTTGGTAAATTTAATCGCATTTGAGCACAGGTTATTTAAAATTTGCGAAATCCGAAGAGGATCGCCTTTTAAATTGTCTGCTATTTTAGGGTCTATCGATGTAATCAGCTTTATGCCTTTAGCAGATGCCTGCTGTAACTGGGGTTTTATTACATCGCTAATAACCTCATTAAGACTGAAGTTGATATGTTCAATTTCTAATTTGCCAGCCTCAATTTTAGAAAAGTCTAAAATATCGTTAACAATATTTGATAAGTAATGTGCTGACTTTAATATGCTTTTTAAGGTGCTGTTTTTTTCCTCTGTTGTGGTCTCTGAGATCGCAAACTCAGCTAAATTTAAAATTCCATGTAATGGGGTTCTCAGCTCATGAGTCATATTTGCCAAAAATTTACTCTTTGTGTTATTGGCGATATCCGCGGCTTCTTTTAACTTTTCTAGCTCTTTATTGTGCTCTTTTTGTTTTTCTAACGCCATAAACAGCTTTTTATTATTAAGCCGAAGCTCTAATTGCGCAATGACCTCTTTGCTCAAAACCGTGAGTGCATTTATTTGTTTGCTTGAAAGCTTTTTTGGTTTATCGCTAATAACACACAACGTACCTATAGCGTTTCCTCTTGGTGTGATGAGCGGTGCACCTGCATAAAAGCGAATATTTGGGTCGTTTGTAACTAAGGGATTATCGTGAAAGCGGGTGTCAGTAAGTGCATTTTGAACTTCGAATACTTGGTTTTCTAGAATTGCGTGAGAACAAAACGAGATATCTCGTGCGGTTTCGGCTACATCAATACCATGCTTTGACTTAAACCATTGCCTGTCAGGATCAACAAGACTTATTAGTGAGATTGGCGTTTCGCAAATATCAGATGCAAGCTGGGTTAAATCGTCAAAGGATTTTTCAGCTTCAGTGTCTAAAACGTCATACTCATATAAGTCTTTTAGCCGTGATAGTTCATCCTCAGGTGTTGACGCTTTTATCATTATGTAACCTTGTTTTTGTTATGCTTAACAATGAGTAATAGAATAAAAATAATAACGCATTGGCTAGGGTCTGTTGACCTTTCAAGGTTAAATTTGCAGCAGTCTGTTTGGCATTTAGGCAAGGCAGCGCCTATGTGGTGTGGTTGTTCCCCATAAATAGGCGATAACGCAGCATCAATACCAAACAGGCGCTGCCCGAAGGGTTCTGCCTAGGGGCGATTTACTCTTTGTTGCCTACATGGATGTAGGTAAGGGGCGTGAGCAGGACGCGGAAGCTTTGCTCGGTTTTTACTTAGCCCACTAGGTTACAAACCTCGCGCCGCGATTAAACCGCCCCTAGCTTGAACAAATTTTAATCCGCAAAGGTCAACAGACCCTAGTATAAAATGAAAAAATACGCGTTTAATGTCAATTTGCTTAAAGTGTATTTTTATTTACGAGTTTATCTGCTGTTGAAAATTTAAGCTAAAATATTGTGCTTAAGTATTTAGCTTATATGACCTTTTAAATTTTTACGAATTGATTTAAAGCAATCCGTCTTATAGCGAGTCAATCAACAATTTTATTTCGACCACTATTTTTTGCCTCGTATAAATAGTCATCAACGTATTTTAAGCTGCTTTGTAGGCTAATTGTGCCATCGTGGGTAAGCAGTCCAATACTGACAGTAAAGCTAATATTTTTATTACGATAGTAAACTTTATGTTCATTCACTGCGTTTTTAATACGCTCAGCGGCTTGCTTAGCTTCGGCTTTGTTTGTGTTAGGCATAATAATTAAAAACTCTTCACCGCCAAGGCGAAATACGGCGTCATTTTTTCTGGTGAGGCCATGTAAAATATTAGCGAGTTCTTTTAAACCCTTATCTCCAGCTTCGTGGCCGTAGTTATCATTTATGGCTTTAAAGTGATCTATATCGAGCATTAATAATGAAATATAGGTATTTTCATCTTGTGTTTTTAATAGCTCATCGGTAAGGAACCTGTATAAGGTTCGCCTATTTAAACATCCTGTAAGTGGGTCTACATTAGCCTGTTTTTCTAACTCTTTGTTAAGTGTAAATAGTTCTTGAGTGCGTGCCTGTATTCTTTGCTCTAAACTGGTATTAAGGGCTATGAGTTTGTGTTCTATGTTTATTTCTTTGCTTACATCGTTTTGCACCGCAAAGTAATAAGCGATTTTTCCATCTCTATAAATCGGCGATATTGCCAACTCATTCCAATAGGGTTCCCCACTTTTGGTGTAGTTTAAAATTCGGGTGCTTATAGGCAGCCCTTTTTTGAGGTGAGTTTTAAGTTTAGCTATCGTTTTTAAATCAGTGTTTTCACCTTGTAAAATAGAGCCGAGCTTTTTGCCTTCAACTTCAAAAAGGCTATACCCTGTCATTTTTTCGAATGATCCATTAACCCAAATAACATGCTTATTTTTATCGGCAATGACCATTCCTACCGTAGTTTCTTTGAGTGCGGTAACTAAAAAGTCTCGTTCAAGGGCTATTTTTTCACTTCCTGTTATATCCTGAAAAATGCCGTATAGCTTAGTAATTTCACCATTTTTATTTCTTGATACGTTACCGCTTGATATCACAGTGCGTTCTTGTTGGTCGTCATCTACAACACGTAATTTTATACAACTCCATTCTTGCCCCGTTAAAAGCGCATTTTCGACAGCGCTGGCTATTTTGGGCTTATCATCTGCATGATAAAAGTTTATTGCAGTATCTAACTGTGGTGAATAGCGACTAGGGGCAACACCATGGATAGTGTAAATTTCATCGGTCCAAAATAATTGGTTGCTATTACAGTCGAGCTGCCAATAACCTACTTTTAAAACTTCGCCTGCGTTTTCTATGATGGTTTGTAATTCGTTATTACTAATAACAGAGGACACTTGGGAAAAATGCTGGTTAAAAACTAAAACCATATATTGGTGTTGGTTTTGATCCACATTATGTAAGCAGCAATTC